>JAYTTG010000244.1:0-1792 GCA_043745175.1 Microbacteriaceae bacterium | reverse complement strand
TCAGAGAGACGACCGACCTGCGGGATCGCCAGGAAGTGCACGCCGTGCGCGATGAGGAGGGCGAGGAGCAGTTGGCTGGTGTTGTACTTGTGTACCGTGACGAGATAGACGATCGAGAAGCTCACGATGATGTAATACAGGATGTTCTCGGCGAACCGCAGTCCCATCGCCTGCAGCACTCCACGGGGGTACTTCTTCACTACCTCGGTCACGCCGTAACTGACGGCCTTTTCCGCCTCCACCTGCGCACGGGCTTCGAGGAAGATCGGAGCCTCGTTGACGTGCGACCGGATGTAGTACCCGATCACCACAATGACGGCCGAGAGCCAAAAGGCGACCCTCCACCCCCAGCTGAGGAACTGGTCGTTCGGCAGGATCCACGACATCGCCAGCAGCACGAGGGTGGCGAGCAGGTTACCCATCGGCACCGCCGCCTGTGGCCAGCTCGACCAGAACCCGCGAGACTTCTCGGGGCTGTGCTCGGCGACGAGCAGAACGGCGCCTCCCCATTCGCCACCGACAGCGAAGCCCTGGATGAAGCGCAGCACGACGAGCAGTGCCGGCGCCCAGTAGCCGATGGTGTTGAAGCCGGGCAGGCAGCCCATCAGGAAGGTCGCGACGCCCACGAGGATGATCGTTACCTGGAGGGTGTGCTTGCGCCCGAGGCGGTCACCGATCTGCCCGAAGACAATTCCGCCGATGGGGCGAGCGATGAATCCGACCGCGTAGGTGAGGAAGGCAGCGATGATGCCGTCGAGCCGGGTGCCCGCGTTGGGAAAGAAAAAGGTGCCGAAGACGAGGCTCGCGGCGGTGGCATAGAGGAAGAACTCATACCATTCGACGACCGTGCCGGCCATGGAGGCAGCGACGATCTTCTGCAGTCCAGAGGTACTGGTCGCGCCGTCCGCCGATCCCCCGCCCCCCGGCTGCGCAGATTCGACATTTCGGGCCGTTCCGACGCTTCTACTGACGCTCATGTCGATCTCCTCCAGTGTCGTCTCTGACACCCGTCGATGGGACCGAACGCCCGTGAGGACGGGCGGTCGGGACTCCACTGAGTATTGCTGCAGACTGCCGGTGCCTCAATGACCACTTGCGCACATTTCATCTGCATACTTGCAGATGTGCTGGACTCTGCCGCGACATCCCCCGCCCCCAACCCCGATGACCTCCTCGTGCTGCTCGCTGTCTCGCGCGCGGGTCGGTTCACCTCCGCCGCCGAGAGCCTCGGCCTCAACCACACCACGGTCTCGCGCCGCATCGCTGCTCTCGAGAAGACACTCGCCGGCCGGGTGCTCTCCCGCACCGTCGGCGGCTGGGAGCTGACCGAGCTCGGCCGCCGGGCCGTGCTGGCCGCCGAAGAGGTGGAGTCGGCGATCGTCGCGCTCGGCAAAACCGGGGAAGACTCCCGCCAGCTCAGCGGCGTGGTGCGCATGTCGGCCACCGATGGATTCAGCGCCTACATCGCGACCCCGGCTATCACCGCACTGCGGCGGCAGCATCCGAATCTCAGCGTTGAGATCCTCACGGTGACGCGCCGCGCCATGCAGCATCGCTCCGGCCTCGACATCGAGGTCGTAGTTGGCGCTCCGCAGGTGCACCGGGCCGAAGCCGTGAAGCTCGGCGAGTACGTGCTCGGCATGTATGCCTCGCGCGATTACCTCGCGCAATTCGGCACGCCGGAAGATACTACGGAGCTGATGAAGCATCCGCTCGTCTATTTCGTCGACTCGATGCTGCAGGTGGACGACCTGGATGCACCCCGACGACTGGTGCCAACGATGCGGGACTC
>JAYTTG010000243.1:0-1794 GCA_043745175.1 Microbacteriaceae bacterium | reverse complement strand
GGATCAATTCGCTCACCTCGCAGAGCGTCACCGATCTGAAGCCGGGCCGGTCGAGCGAGACACTGCTCCTCGATGCGACCGGCCGACTCGAGTACGCCGTGCGACTGCTTGACGACGGCGTCGATCTCTGGCTACTTCTCGAGCGCGAGGAAGCGCCTGGCCTGTTGGCCTGGCTCTCGACAATGGTGTTCATGCTGCGCGTCGAGGTGCGGGACCGCACGAACGAGTTCGCGACGATCGGCGCTCTTGGGTCGCCGCAGATTCTCGTCGCGTCCCCCAACGGCGTGCCGCTCGTGTGGAACGACTCGTGGTCGGCCGTGACTCCCGGCGGTTGGCAGTATGCCACCGCCGAGCATCACCCGGCGGAAAAGTGGACCTATAGCGAATTGCTCATTCCTCGCGCAACTCTCGCCGAACTCGACCTGCCGTTAGCCGGATTTCTCGCGCTCGAGGCCCTCCGTATTGCCGCGTGGCGACCACGGCTGGCCACCGAGGGTGACGAAAAGACCATCCCGCACGAACTCGACTGGCTACGCTCCGCCGTGCACCTCACCAAGGGCTGCTACCGCGGGCAGGAAACGGTCGCCAAGGTACACAATCTCGGGCATCCGCCGCGTCGCCTGGTGATGCTGCACCTCGACGGCTCCGACTCCGTGCTGCCGTCGCGGGGAGATGAGGTGTTGCTGGGCGAGAACACGGTCGGGCGTGTGACATCCGCCGCCCAACACTTCGAGCTCGGTCCGATCGCGCTTGCTGTCGTCAAGCGAACGACCGATCCGCTGGCTGAACTTGCGGTGCGATCCGAGGGCATCCTGGTACCAGCCGCTCAGGAGATCGTCGTGCCACCGGACGCAGGAGCCGCTGCGAACGTGCCCCGACTGCCCCGTCTCGGCGCAGTCAAGCGCTGAGGATGAACGCGAGCAGCCTGCGCTCTGTCGTGCCGCACCTGTTCGACCTCCGGTCGTCGGGGGAGCGGGCCATCGACTCCCTAGTGCCGGCGCTGCAGATCGCGATCGCCGCGACCATCTCCTACGCTTTCGCCCATGTCGTGCTCGGGCATGCATTGCCCCTGATCGCGGTCACTGTCACTATCTCGAGCCTGGGATTCGTGCGGGATGCCCGCCCGCTGCGGGTGCTCGAAACTGCCGTCGGAATGGTCATCGGTATTGCACTGAGCGAAGTGATGGTGCTGCTCATCGGTCAGGGTACCTGGCAGATCGCGGTCGTGCTGATGATCACTCTGGTGGTGGCGCGGGTGTTGTCTTCGAGCAATGCGTTCGCGATCGCCGCCGGTGTGCAGTCGATGCTGGTCATCCTGCTTCCGGTCCCGGCTGGTGGACCGTTCGTGCGCAGCCTCGACGGTATCGTTGCCGGTGTCGTGGCGCTTGCGGTCACCGCGCTGCTGCCGAGAGATCCGAGACGCTTCGCCAGTCGGGATGCCCGCCGCCTGTTTGCATCACTCACCGACGCGCTCGCCTCCCTCGTCATCGCACTCGAGAAGGCAGACGAACCCGCCGCGGAGCACGCCCTCGAGCGACTGCGCACGACGCAGCCGGTAATCGACAGCTGGGCGGCATCCCTCGACTCGGCGGCAGCCATCGCGCGCATCTCACCCTTCCTCCGTCGGCACCGCCCCGACCTGCTCGCCCAGTTGCGGGTGCTGCGCGGCATGGATCTCGCCACGCGCAACCTGCGGGTGATCGCGCGGCGCATCGACTTCCTCGTGCGCGACGGGGTGCCTCGGCCCGTGATCGCATCGATCATGGCGAGTCTTGGCACCTCAGTCGAGCTACT
>JAYTTG010000242.1:0-6557 GCA_043745175.1 Microbacteriaceae bacterium | reverse complement strand
CTGGTGGAACCGTTCGTTCTTGCCCTGCGTGGTCGGTTTGTAGGGTTTGCCGGTGATCGCCTCCACCCCAAGAGCGGTGACATAGGCGACGAGCTGGCCGATCACACCGCGCCGGGACGGGTTCAGCGCAGCCCCGTTATCGCTGAGCAGTCGCTGCGGAGCACCCTAAGCATCGATCCCTTTCCGCACGACGGTCAACGCCCCTTCGGACGTTTCACCCCAGGAAACATGGGAGGCAACTGCAAGACGGGTGTGGTCATCGATGAGCTGGAAGATGACGCATTTCCGTCCGCCGCTGAGGACATATTCAGTCGCGTCGAGCTGCCAGCAGGCGTTCGGCGCCGGATAGACAAACCGACGGTACGACGCTCTCGGTTTCTTCTTCGGCTCCAACCGGGCGACCTGCGCGTCACCGAAAATGCGGGCCAGCGAGGCGACCGACGGGACCGGCTCCATCCCCAGCGATCGCATTTTCTCGTGCACACTGATCGGCCCATGATCCAGCCCCGACTGCTCCAAAGCCGCCCGGACCCCGATCGCCTGCCGGGCAGTCTCGTCCGAGAGCTTCGACGGGCTGGCCTTCGGACGCCTCGAACGCGGTTGCAACGCCACCGCCGGCCCATCCACGGCGGCATGTTTTCGGATTGCGTAGAACGTTTCCCGAGAGATCCCATGCTCAGAACAGAACGACGTCACCGCGCCCCGCGGAGCGTCGGGCGGCCACCGAACGATGGCAAGACGGATTCGAGGATCGACAGGTGTGCTTTCGTTATTCCAGGTGGGGTCATTTATTTGCGCTGAGGCGGAGACGAGTTCGGGGAGGATGCTCACCTCCTCGGCCCGTTCGATCTGAATGTTCCTAGCGTTCAGTTCGAGAGTCGAAGATTCGTAAGAAGTAGCGGCGGTCGCCAGCTTCCTATTCATCGTGTTGTTCGACCAGCACTGCCCCGGCAAGTCGCAGTATGGCCGTAGGACGGGGAAGACATCGACGACGTCGGTGCGGCGTTTGATCTTCTTGTTGACCCGTTTCCGAGGGGCTGTCGACCAGATCTGCCGCCAATGCCGCTGCGGGAAACTCGCGAACGCGAGGAGGTTTTACTGAGCCTTGTCGAGAATGGCAGCGGCCTTTGGATGGGATCTGCCCAGCATCGTGGTGACCTCGGCGAACGAGGTGTGGATGTGTGCCGCATCAGGTTGGGTAAACACTGTGCGGATGATCGAGGCTGCGGGTGTCTTGGGATCCTTTCGGGACGACGGAGAGCACGTTGCGCATGAAATGGACTCGTTATCCCTGCCAGCTGGCATATTGGAACAAGAATCCGATCGCTTTCTTCAACCCGGTGTGGGCGCCAGAGATAACACGCGTCTCTTCGTCGAGTCCGCGAACCTTCAACGAGGTGAGGAACGTGGTCCAGGACCTCTCGTTTTTTCGTGTCTCCGACGTCGAAGCCGAACACTTCCCGGCGCCCATCTGCAGCAACCCCGACCGCGATAACGACCGCTTGGGACACCACCCGGTTATTCACACGCGCTTTGTATTAGTTCGCGTCGAAGAATACATATGGGAAAGCCAACGCGGGAAACGACCGGCCTCGGAACTGCGCCACCTCCGCTCCGCGGCCGGCGCAGATCCTTCGGACTTCGGAGTTCGGAGTTCGATATCCCGGCATCAGCGCCAACCGTTTTCAGAAAGTCGTCAACCTTCCGGGTCGAGACACCGTGCAAATACGCTTCCATCACGACGGCGAACAAGGCCTGATCGATCCGCCGGCGGCGTTCTAACAGTGCGGGGAAGAACGTTCCCGCCCGCAGTTTCTTCGATCTTCAAACCCAGGTCCCAAAGCCGCTGTGGTTTGCATTCGCGGGCGGCTTCCATTGTGGTGGGTGCTGCGTTCATCGGAGCGTCCGAACAGCGCAGCGCCGATGAACGCGCTAGCTTCCGCGTTCATCAGCTCCTGGTAGGTCACGCCGGTCGAGGCCCGGATTCGGTCGGTGAGATCGGTGAGTTTTTCCTCGCCAACAAGATTGTGCAGGGAAAACTGGTGGGAGGCCATCGTCTAGTGTCCTTCGCGTGAGCTCCTAAATCGGTTACCACTGACCATCGCATGTTGGCTCTCCTCGTTCCCGAAGCAACGCTCACAAACCCGAAATCGCACCACGCCCAGGGGGCGACCTGATATCAGCCGTCGCCAAATATGTGGTTCACGCTCTCAGGGAGCCAATAGCCTCTGATCGTTTTCAGCTGCTGTGGGTCGGTCAACTCCGTCCGCGAAAGCGGATCTCGTCACAAAGCGCGGAGTACGGGCGCTGTCGAGCCACTAACCGCTAGTGCTTGCCCGGACATTGAGCGTCGTGGAGAGCCCACGACGCGTTCCCTCAGCGGCGCGTCCGGCGATGATGTCGGCCAGGAGCAGGCTCGCCATCCGCCCCATTTCACGAGCGGCGAGATCGACCGCGGTAACCGGCGTGGGGAGCGCGGCGAGCTCCGGCGAGTCGACGTAGGAGGCCACTCGGACATCACCGGGAACGGCGATTCCCGCCGCGAGTAGAGAGCGGATGGCGTGGAGGGCCGTCCCATCGGCGACCGTTATCAATGCATCAATGGCTGGCTCTTTACCGAGTAGCCGTTCAACAGCGGTCGCGATGTCCTCAGCAGTACTCAGCAGTGGCACCTCCGCCAGAATCACAGGATTGCCCATCCGTGTCGTCCACTGCAGATAGCTATCGCGCACGTCTCTTGCGAAGGATGTCGCGTCGGTGGGGCATACAACGGCGATCCGTCTCGCCCCTTGGGCCCTTAGGTGCTTGAGCAAGTGGGTCATCGCGCCGCGATGATCAGACTCGATGACGCCGGTCGCCCGGCGTCGCGGCGACCAGTCCGGCTCACAGGTCACGATTGGTATTCCAAGGCCGTGGAGACGATCGACCATGCTGTCACCGACCGCCGGATCGGCGATCACTATCCCGTCGAGCTGGATGGGCATCGTCATGTCTGCCGAGCTCGCTGGGAGCAACACTAGTGCGTACCGCTGGGCAAGCGCTTCCTCGGCGGCTCCGATCGCCAGGTCGATGTAGTACTGCAGGTGGAAAGAGTTTTGAGGAAAGTACAGTCCAATGGCGCCGGAACGACCCTGACGAAGATTCTTCGCATGTTGGTTCGCGGTATAACCGAGTTTTGCAGCAATCTCGACAACGTGACTCCGTGTCGAGTCAGGCAGCCGGCCGCGACCGTTGATCGCATCGGAGACCGTCGTCGTCGACACGGCCGCCGCGCGCGCAACATCCCGGATCGTGACTCTGCGCGGATTCGACATCGTACTGGTCACCTTACTGGGGTAAATGAGGAGCGCAGGGAGGAACGTAACGCTATAGAAACATGCCGGAAACCCATTGCAGAATCGTTTCTTCTACTGTGAAGCACCTCCTGTTAGATCCGGGGGGGTATTCGTCGGACGCTCCCGAGATAGGACGGCTTACCCATGCTGGAAACCCACGCAAGTCCGAGGACCACTCTCGCCCCTACACCGCCGAGAATCGAACGGCGATGTATCGAATGGATACCGAACGAGGAGCGCACCGGATCGCTTCGAAGTGTCGGTGCGCTGTGGTTCGTGAGCAACATCAACCTCACCGCAATGGCGACGGGAACCGCAGCGCTCGCTGTTGGTGGGGGCTTATTGTGGACGGTTATCGCTACTATCGCCGGCTCCCTGTTCGGAACGTTCTTCATGGCTTTTCATAGTGCTCAGGGGCCGCAATTGGGACTGCCCCAGCTCGTGCAGTCGCGACCGCAGTTCGGTTATCGTGGGGCGGCGATCACGATTTTCATCGCTGCGCTCGTCAACTACGTCGCCTACAACACGAGCGATGCCCTGCTCTCAGGCTCTGCAACCCACCTCTTGTTCACCATTCCACCCCGGGTCGGCTACACGATCGCGGCCGTCGTCGCGGCTCTCCTTGCGCTGTTCGGCTACCACTGGATCCATCGGGTGAATCGCTGGCTCGCCTTTCCGCTTGTGGCGATCATGGCGGCGCTGTCTGTTGCGGCGCTGACGAACCACGCACTCCCTGCTGCGGTGTGGAATCTCGGTGAATTCAAGCCCGCCGCGTTCATGACGGTATTTGTGATCATGGCCGGATTCCAACTTGGTTGGGCGCCGTATGTGTCCGACTACTCCCGGTACCTTCCTGCGAGTGTCGGCGTGCGTTCGAGCTTCTGGTGGACCTTCCTCTCGAGCGCAATCTCCGGAATCTGGGTATTCGTGCTCGGTGCTGTGATGTCCGCTGCGGCGCCGAAGGCGGACCCAGTGACGGCCTTCCTTATGGCGGCAAACCAGTTCGGTCCGGTCTTCGGCTGGGTCGCGATCGCTGCCCTTCTGGTGGGCCTCCTTTCGATCATGGCCATCAACCAGTACGGCGGAAGTCTCAGCATGATCTCGATCCTTGACTCCTTCCGCCCAGTAAAGCCGACACTGCGGGTGCGGGCGATCACGGTCGGCATCATGTTCGTCATCGTCTTTGCTATCTCTCAGCTCGTGGGGATCGACGGCTTCAACATCTTCTACGGTAACGTTCTCGTCTTCCTCGCCTATGTGTTCACTCCCTGGACGGCGATCAATCTCGTCGACTACTTCTTTGTCCGACGGGGCCGCTACGTTATCGCCGAGATCTTCAACCCGCGGGGAATCTATGGCCGCTGGGGGTGGCGAGGTACGAGCGCCTACCTGATCGGCATCATCGTCATGGTGCCGTTCATGGTGACGACACCGTTCACCGGTTTTATCGCCGCAGCTTTGGGAGGGGTCGACTATTCGCTGTTTATCGGACTCCCGGTCTCGGCGGTGCTCTACCTCGTTTTCTGCCGCTCACTCGACTTGGCCACTGAGTTCCGTATGTCAGATGCCGAGGGAAAGATGCCGGTTGCCCATGTCACGGCGGAGCGCGAGATCTCCACGAATGTCTGAGTCACACCATCTCGACCTCGTAGTGCAAGCCGGCCGGATTCTTTCCATGCTGGATCAGGATGCCCCGATCACCGCGATCGGCGTGCGAGACGGCCTGATCGTGGTGACGGGGGACTCCCTCTCGGCGGCGGGCTGGACGACATCCCGCACGCTCGATCTCGGCGACGTGGTTGTCATACCGGGCTTGACCGATGCGCACACGCATCCCATCATGGGAACGGATATGACAGCCGGAGTCGATCTATCCGCTGCGACATCCATCGATGACGTCCGACAATCGCTCGCGTTCGCGGCTACCTCAGCCGCTGGCGGGTGGCTCGTCGCCTGGGGCCTGGATTTCAACGTCTTTGCTCTCGCCCCACCGCGGGGTGACTTGTTCGACGAAGTCACCCGCGGACGGCCTCTTTTCATCCGCATGTTCGACGGCCACTCTGGCATTGCGAATCCGGCTGCGATTGCGCGGTGTGGCATCACCGGTCGCGAGCTTTTCGACCAGGCGTCCTCTGTCGACGTCGATCAGGACGGCACGCCGACCGGGGTCCTGCGGGAATTCGGTGCAATGGAGCTCATTCAGCGCCACCTTCCCGTTCCCTCAGAAGAGGAGTTCGCTGCGCGGTTTCTGGCGAATCTCAGCGCGATGTCGGCGACCGGGCTCACCGGTGGGCACGCGATGGACTTCATTGGGGAACCCGTCTCAATGCTCGAACGCGCCGAGGCTACTGCCGACCTGCCCCTGCGCCTCAGGTTCTCGCCGTGGTGCAACCCCGGAGCGTCCGCCGCTGATCTTGAGCACCTCCTGGCCCTCCAACAGCTCGGCGGCCGCCGCTGGCAGGTTGAGGGAGTCAAGCTCTTCATCGACGGCACAATCGACAACGGAACTGCATGGTTGCAGCATCCTGACTCCCACGGCGAGTCGCGAGCGAGCTTCTGGCCCCGACCGGCTGATTACGCGAGCGCGGTGCGGTGGCTGGACTGGCACGGGGTGCCGACTGCAACCCACACGACCGGAGACGGGGGACTCCTTTTCGCACTTGACTCTCTCGCTGGTCTTGTCGGCGCCCAGCATCGCATCGAACATATCGAAACCGCTGCGCCCGCACTGGTGGAACGTTTCGCTGAGCAGGGTGTGGCTGCGAGTATGCAGCCGACACACGGAACGCACTACACGCAAGCTGGAGAGAGTGACAACTGGTCGGTGCGCCTCGGGCCGGATCGTGTCGCCGCCGGATGGCCAACGCGAAGGCTCCGAGACAGCGGCGCGGTCCTCGCCCTTGGCTCCGACTGGCCGATCGCTCCGTTCGATCCCCGAGCCATAATGGGCGACGCACAACTACGACGACGGTCGGGAAGACCGAAGGATGAGCCGATCCAGCCAGGTGAGGCCCTCACCGCGTTCATGGCGCTTGAGGGATACACCTCACACTGTGCCGCGGCCGCCGGACAACGCGGCCGCGCGGGCGTAATCGCGATCGGGGCCATTGCCGACTTCACGGTTATGGGGGACAACCCACTCGAGGTCAGCCCGGATGAACTCGCCGAGATGCCAATCGTCGCGACCATGATCGGCGGCAAGGTGCAGTACCGGGGTCCGAC
>JAYTTG010000241.1:0-1805 GCA_043745175.1 Microbacteriaceae bacterium | reverse complement strand
CAGGAGGATCCCCGCTCGCCGCGATCGAGGCGCTCAAGAAGGTTGGTGCGGAAATCGCCGGGGTCGCCGTGGTGGTCGATCGTGACACCGGTGCGCGCGAGGTGATTGAAGCCGCCGGCTACCCGTACTTCGCCGCCATCGGTCTCGCCGATCTCGGACTCTCGAAGTAGCGAACCTCACCATGGCCTCTGGCGACGATACCGGTGAGGGCACCGGCAAGAACACCGGACCTCACCCGATCACCCCCCCGTTCAACTGGGGGCTCGGCAGCGCGCCCGAGCCTGTCGCACCACCTGCGCCTGTCGCGCCTCCCGCGCCTCCCGCCTTGATTCCGTCCGCCCCGCCCGAATCCGCGCCGTTCTACGGGTCGCCGATCGCCGAGCGCCGCCCCGAACCTTATTTCACCTCGGACTCCGACAAGGATGCCGACCCGGCCTCTCCCATCGACGCGCTTTTTGGCGAGACCCAATTCAAGGAATACGAGGGCGAGCCGCTGGTCGGACCGATTCCTGCCGGGCTGAACCCATTCGCGAGCGCGGGTGCGGGGGCAGCGCGGGCGATCGACCCGGCGTCCGCGCATCCGTTAGAAACCCCGACTGCTGCGACACCGCGCTCTCTCTCGGCCCAGTTCTCGAAGAGCCAGAAAGTCCCATTCTGGGTGGCAGGCGGCGTGATCGCGCTGCTCGTGTGTGCGGTCCTGTTCGCGCTCGGAACGAGGATTTCGACGGCTCCGGCACCGGTCGCTGCCACGAAGAGTGCCACGCCGAAGGTTTCCCCCTCACCGACGCCGACTTCTGCTCCGTCCGGGCAGGCCGCGGCGGGAGCGCGCCTGTGGAGCGCGCTGCGCGGGGGCGAATGCATCGACCCCTACACGAACCCGTTCGAGCTCAAGTTCACCGTCGTGGACTGTGCTGCGCCGCATTCAGCCCAGATGGTCTTCCGCAGCACCTTCCCCGGTGAAGCCACGGCGGCCTATCCAGGCCTCGATGCGCTCCAGGCGCAGATCAACCTGTTGTGCTCCGCACCCAGGGTCATCGATCTTGCCACGGCGGGTGCCTACAGCGACATCCAGTTCCAGGCCTCATATGCGGCCACGGCGGAAGAGTGGACGAAAGGCCAGCACGACTACTTCTGCTTCGTGAACCGCTCCGGTGGCCAGCCGATCACCGGCAGTGTGGCGGGAACCCCAGCGAAATAGTGCGACCTGTTGTCTGTGGACGGTGCGTTCCCTAGGTATCATCCCCGTTCGAAATGCAGGACGACATGTGACGCAGGAGGCGGGTGCGCCTCACCTGTAACACCTGTCACGTGTCGTCCTGCATTTCGAACGGAGAGAGGGGGCATGAGCTCGTCTAGTCACAGCGGGCGTGGAATGCTCAGATTTCGTCGGACTCGATTGGTTCAGACTCGAGCAGGTCCGCGACACTGTCCAGGATCTCATCAGGGCGGAAAGGGTACTTGTCGATCTCGGCCTGATCGCTGATGCCGGTGAGCACGAGAATCGTGTGCAGACCAGCCTCGATGCCGGCGATTATGTCGGTGTCCATGCGATCACCGATCATGCCGGTGTTTTCCGAGTGCGCGCCGATCTTGTTCATTGCCGAGCGGAACATCATCGGGTTCGGCTTGCCCACCACGTACGGCTCCCTGCCTGTGGCCTTGGTGATGAGGGCTGCGACAGCCCCGGTGGCGGGAAGCGGTCCGTCGGGGCTCGGCCCCGTGGCATCCGGGTTCGTCACGATGAAGCGCGACCCGGCCACGATAAGTCGGATGGCCTTGGTGATCGCTTCGAAGGAGTAGTTGCG
>JAYTTG010000240.1:0-6574 GCA_043745175.1 Microbacteriaceae bacterium | reverse complement strand
TTCTCCCGAGGCTTGAGCATCGGCGATGTGCAGTTGTTCTCCGGGTTGAACGCGAGTGGCTCCTATACCCAGGTCTGGATCGCTCACACGATCTTCGGACTCCCGCTCGTTATTTTCCTGCTCCATAACTTCATTGCGGAGCTGCCTTCAGAACTGATCGAGGCAGCGCGCGTGGACGGGGCGGGGCACGGGCAGATCTTCTTCCGGATCGTGCTCCCGCTCACCATGCCGGCGATTGCGTCGATTGCGATCTTCCAGTTCCTCTGGGTCTGGAACGACCTGCTGGTGGCGCTGGTCTTTGCTGACGGTCAGGTGGCCCCGATGACGAAGTTGCTCGCGGAGATCACCGGTGGGCGCGGCCAGGACTGGCAGCTTCTCACCTCGGGAGCATTCATCTCGATCCTCGTTCCGTTGATCGTGTTTTTCGCCCTGCAGCGATTCTTCGTACGCGGACTGCTCGCGGGCAGCACCAAGGGCTGACACATCCGCTCGCGCGCCGCTGTGGCATCGGCGTGAGGATCCGGGCTCCCACCGCGAGCGAGTTTCGCCCACGGCGAATCCGGCCGGTCGTCACGTCGTCGTTGCGTAAGGTGAAAGGGTGAGCGGAATGCACGGCGGAAGCACCCCGGTGGGGCGGATGGGTAAGCAGCGCACCCGCATCAGCGGCTCCGATGCTGATGCCCAGAAAGCCGAGAATGCGGATGCTCCGCGCATCCCCGACCTGCTCGGCCGCATCGCCCAACTGTTCCAGCCTCACCGTCGGGCGCTCGGCGTCACGGCAGTGCTGGTGATCATCAGCGCCGGACTCACCGTGTTACCCCCGCTGCTCACCAGGCAGGCTTTCGACGTCGGGCTGTTCCCGCCCTCCGGTCGGCCGAACTTCCCGGTGCTTCTTGAGATCGTCGGTCTGATGATCGTGATTTACGTCGCATCCGCCGGCCTCGGAGTCTGGCAGACCTTTCTCACCGCCACGGTCGGTAACCGCGTGATGGGTGCGCTGAGGGTACGGCTGTTCGGGCACCTCCAGAAGATGGAACTCGCGTTCTTCACGCGAACCAAGACCGGCATCATCCAGTCCCGGCTGCAGAACGACGTCGGCGGTGTCGCGAGCGTACTCACGAACACGGTGGCGAGCGTGCTCGGAAACACGGTGACGGTCGCGGCGGCCTTCGTGAGCATGCTGGTGTTGTCATGGCAGCTCACGATCGTGGCCGTGATCCTCATGCCGATCCTCGTGATTGCCCAACGCCGAGTGGGTCGGGTGCGCGCGAAGATTGCCACCAAAACGCAGGAGTCGCTCAGCGACATGACCGCGATTACGCAAGAAACCCTGTCTGTATCGGGCATTCTGCTGGCCAAGAGCTTCAACCAGCAGGGTACGGAAGTCGCACGTTACAGCGACGAAAACGATAACCAGATTCGGCTGCAGGTGCGCGAGCAGATGAGCGGCCAGTGGTTTTTCGCAATGGTGCAGATCTTCCTCGCCATCATCCCCGCCGTCATCTACATCTGTGCCGCCTGGCTACTTTTTCATAATGTCGCCGTCACGGCCGGCACGATTGTCGCCTTCACCACCGTGCAGGCACGGCTCATGTGGCCGCTACTCGGACTCATGCGCGTTGCCCTCGACCTGCAAACTTCGCAGGCGTTGTTCTCCCGTATTTTTGAATACCTCGACCTGCATCCTGCGATTTCGGATGCCCCGAACGCGCACCCGGTCGATACGGCCGGGCTGGGACGTGTGCAGTTTGAGAACGTCGTCTTCTCCTACCCCGATTCGGGAGATGACACCCCACCCACCCTCAAGGGCGTCTCGTTCTCGATCGAACCCGGCCAGTTCGCGGCCTTCGTCGGGCCATCGGGGGCTGGCAAGACCACAGTGTCGTACCTCATCCCGCGATTCCACGACGTCACCGGCGGCCGGATCCTGTTCGCCGGGCATGACGTGAGAGAGCTGGAGCAGGACTCGCTGGTGGCGAACATCGGCATCGTGAGCCAGGAGACCTACCTCTTTCATGCCACGATCGCGGAGAACCTGCGTTACGCGAAGCCGACCGCCACCGACGCCGAGCTCGAGCACGCGGCGCGGGCCGCCAACATCCACGACACCATCGCATCCTTTCCCCTGGCCTACGACACCGTGGTGGGTGAGCGTGGTTATCGACTGAGCGGCGGCGAGAAGCAGCGCATCGCTATCGCGCGTGTGCTGCTGAAAGATCCACGAGTGCTGATTCTCGACGAGGCCACCAGCGCCCTCGATTCGATTTCTGAGCGAACAGTGCAGGAGGCTCTGGATACGGCCTCGGCCGGTCGCACCACGATCGCCATCGCTCACCGACTATCTACGATCGTCTCGGCCGACGTCATCTTCGTTGTCGATGGTGGGCGAATCGTGGAGCACGGTACTCATGCAGAGCTCACCGCCGCCGATGGCGTGTACGCCCGGTTGTATCAGCAGCAAGTGACGCAGCGCTGATCGACCCGCAAGGCCTCGCTGGTAAGTTGGCAGCACTATGAAGTTCGCCAATAGCGTGATCGACCTTGTCGGCAATACTCCCCTCGTGAAGCTCAACCGGGTGACGGATGGCATCGCCGCCACCGTGCTCGTGAAAGTGGAGTACCTCAATCCCGGCGGGTCATCCAAAGACCGCATCGCGACGCGCATCATCGATGCCGCGGAGCGCGACGGCTTGCTGAAACCCGGTGGCACGATTGTCGAGCCCACCTCGGGCAACACGGGTATCGGGCTGGCGCTCGTGGCCCAGCAGCGTGGCTACCGGTGTGTCTTCGTGCTGCCCGACAAGGTGGGCGAGGAGAAGCGCAACGTTCTGCTGGCCTACGGTGCCGAGATCGTGGTGACCCCCACGGCGGTGGCGCCGGATAGCCCCGAGTCCTACTACTCGGTCTCGGATCGGCTGGCCCGTGAGATCCCGGGTGCATTCAAGCCTAATCAGTATGCGAACCCCAACGGGCCGCTGAGCCACTACGAGACCACCGGGCCCGAGATCTGGCGGGACACCGAGGGAGAGATCACCCACTTCGTGGCGGGCGTCGGCACGGGCGGCACAATCAGCGGAGTGGGCAAATACCTCAAAGAGGTCTCGCACGGCGCGGTCACCATCATCGGCGCCGACCCGGAGGGTTCGGTCTACTCTGGCGGCACCGGTCGCCCCTATCTCGTGGAGGGAGTGGGGGAGGACTTCTGGCCAGAGGCCTACGACGGTTCCGTCGTCGACGAGATCATCGCCTCTTCCGATGCCGAATCCTTCGACATGACCCGGCGCCTCGCCCGCGAGGAGGGACTGCTCGTCGGCGGGTCAAGCGGCATGGCCGTGGCATCCGCCCTCAAGGCCGCACGCACGCTACCCGCGGACGCGGTCATGGTCATCTTGCTCCCGGACGGCGGGCGTGGCTACCTAAACAAGGTCTTCAGCGAGAAGTGGATGCAGTCCTACGGCTTCACGCAGGTCTCCGACGAGAAGACGGTCGCCGATGTCGTCGGTCACAAGACCGGCACGCTTCCCGCCCTCGTGCATGTGCATCCCTCGGACACGGTCCGCGACGCGATCCAGATCATGACCCAATACGGCGTCTCGCAGCTGCCGGTGCTCTCGGCCGAACCGCCGGTGGTCATCGGTGAGGTCGTCGGGGCGATTGAAGAAAAGACCCTGCTGGAGCAGGTGTTCAGCGGAGACGCGAGTATGACCGACCCGGTTGGGAAATTTATTGGGGCCCCGCTGGGTTTGATTGGTGTGCACGAAGCGGTGAGCGCCGCACGTGCCGCCTTCGGCAAAGCGGATGCCTTGCTCGTTACCGAGGACGGCAAGCCCATCGCTGTAGTGACGCGTCACGACCTGCTCACCTTCCTTTCCAATTGACCCTCATCGGCAAAAACGCCTCCGCAAAAGAAAAGATCCCCGTGACCGACTTCTCCACCCGCGCCATCCACTCGGGCCAGGCCTTCGACCCGAGCACCGGCTCGGTGATTCCCCCGATCTACCAGACCTCCACTTTCGTGCAGAAACACATCGGTGAATTGCGCGGTGGCTATGAGTATGCCCGCAGCGCCAACCCAACACGCGACTCCCTGCAGGCGCTCATCGCTGACCTCGAGGGGGCGAAGCACGGGTTCAGTTTCTCCTCTGGCCTCGCCGGGGAAGATACCCTCCTGCGGTCGATCCTCGTGCCGGGTGACCACGTGATCATGGGCAACGATGTCTACGGCGGAACGCATCGATTGGTCAACCGCGTCTTTGTGCCCTGGGGGATCGAACTCGACACGGTGGAGATGACCGACCTCGACGCCGTGCGTGCGTCTATCCGTCCGAACACCCGGGTGCTCTGGGTGGAGACTCCGAGTAACCCGCTGATGAAGATCAGTGACATCACCGCGCTCGTGGAGATCGGACACGCCGCGGGGGTCCTCGTGGTGGTCGACAACACCTTCGCGTCTCCCTATTTGCAGAACCCACTCGCGTTCGGAGCGGATGTCGTCACACACTCCACTACCAAATACCTCGGTGGCCACTCCGACGTTCTTGGCGGCGCCGTCGTGCTGAACGACGACGAGCTCGCAGAGAAGCTCGGCTTCCTGCAGTTCGCGATCGGACCGGTGTCCGGCCCGATGGATGCCTGGCTCACCGTGCGCGGGATCAAGACGCTCGCCGTTCGGATGGAGCGTCACTCTGCAAACGCTCAGGCCATCACCGATGCGCTGGTCGGGCATCCCGCCGTCGAGCGCGTCTACTACCCGGGCCTTTCAGGCCACCCCGGTCACGACCTCGCCGCTCGCCAGATGCGTGGATTTGGCGGGATGCTCTCCGTTTCGCTCGCCGGAGGGCCGACGGTGGCCCGCGCATTCGCCGAGTCGACGGAACTCTTCCAGCTGGCCGAATCCCTCGGTGGCGTCGAGTCGCTTATCGGGTATCCGTCGGAAATGACCCATGCTTCAGTGCGCGGTACTGCGCTCGCCGTTCCGGAGAACCTCGTGCGACTTTCGGTTGGCATCGAGGGCGTCGACGACCTTGTCGCCGACGTTCTCGCGGGCCTGGATCGCGCCACGGCCTGATGGCTGAGTTTTGCGTTGTCGGGTGATATCGATCTCAGTGTCCCCAGCACAGTATGGCGATAACTGCCGCCGCGGTGGCAGGATATCGTGCGACGGTGCCCGATAACCGCTGGGACTATGGAGCATGAGCAGACTCGTCGACCTGAGCCACACCATCCGCGCCGGACTCGTGACCTACCCGGGGCTGCCGGCACCCGAGATCCGCCCCTTCCTCACACGGGAGGATTCGAAGGCAAACTACGCCGTTGGTACCCAGTTCGCCCTGGATGTCATCACGATGATCGGCAATACGGGCACCTATATCGACAGTCCGTTTCATCGCTACGAGGGAGGAACAGATCTCGCCGGACTTGATCTCGACATACTTGTCGATCAGGCTGCGGAAACATTCCATTTTCGGGATGTATCGGTTCGGGGCATCTCGGCCGATGCGCTTATCGGCCGGAAGCTCCGCGGCAGGGCTGTGTTGCTTGACACTGGCTGGAGCCGCCTGTTCGGCACGCCGGACTATGGAGCGGGAGCACCCTTTCTGACCGGGGACGGCGCGGCGTATCTCGTCGATCAGGGTGTGACCCTCGTCGGAATCGACTCCGTCAACATCGACGACGTCGAGTCGGGGGGCGAACGACCTGCCCATTCGCTACTACTTGCGGCTGGTATCCCTGTCGTCGAGCACCTCACTTCACTTCACGAGCTGCCCGAATCGGGTTCGCGCGTCACGGTGGTCCCGCCAAAAATCGAAGGTTTCGGTACGTTTCCGGTGAGGGCCTTCGCGCGGATGCCCTGAGGCGCGCCGACCGGCGCGGCGTGGGTCATAATGGTGTCGCCGTGCGGCGTTTTGTGTTCGTGCGCCGCAGTTCATCACGCAGTCGAGGAAGCCGGATACCCCCGTCCATGGAACCAGTGAAGGTCCGCGCGCCCAGTATTCGCGATGTCGCGCGGATCGCTGGAGTGTCGTACCAGACGGTCTCGCGCGCGCTCAACAACTCCGAAAATATCCGCACAACAACAAGAGATCGCGTGTTCGAGGTAATCGAACAGCTCGGCTATCGCCCCAACCAGGCTGCTCGTGCGCTGGTCACCAGTCGATCTCGCACTATCGGCGTACTCACCTCACAAGTCGCGAATTATGGTCCGGCGACCAGCCTCGCTGCGATTGAAGAGGCCGCTCGAGATGCCGGTTACCTGATCACGACTACGAGTCTGGCGGCCACCGACTCTGAGGCGATCCACGATCGGCTCGAGTACCTTTTGAGCCAGGCGATCGAGGGACTGGTCGTAATCGCTCCGCAGATGCGCGTCTTCAACGCCATCCGCGAGCTCGACATCCGGCTGCCGCTCGTCACGCTCGATTCAACCGGCACCGACGGTCAGCACAGCCTTTCCGTCGACCAGACTTCCGGCGCACGGCTGGCCACCAGGCACCTCATCGAACTCGGCCATCGCAAGATCCTGCATCTCGGTGGACCCCAGGATTGGATCGAAGCGGAGGCGCGCATGACGGGT
>JAYTTG010000239.1:0-6581 GCA_043745175.1 Microbacteriaceae bacterium | reverse complement strand
CGGGGTCGCGAAAGTCAGCGCAACGCCCGCGTCGCCGGCGGCACGCCGAGAGACCCCATCAGCGCGAGCAGACCCGCCGTCTCGGAGCCGCGCTCGGCGTGATAGATCGCGAGGAGCTGGCCATCGGTGCCCCCGATCGTCAACTTTTCCCGGCGCAGGCTGAGTTCCCCGAGCTCCGGATGGCGGACGACCGTCTCACCTCCCGCCCGCACATGGATGTCGTGGCGCGCCCACAAGCGTCGGAACGGATCGCTGGCCAGGGAGAGTTCGCCCACCAGTTGCACCCCTCGTGGGTCGGACACCTCGGTGCCGACCGAACTGCGGAATCCGGCGACCAGCTGCGGCGCGGCGCGGTCCCAGTCCCGGTAGCGCTGCTTCTCGCGGTCATCCAGGAAAAAATCACGAAGCCGGTTTCGCCCGACCGCGAGGTTGGGTGAGAGGGCCACTGCGAGCGCGTGCCAGGCGGGCACGTCGAGATATCGGCCCTCGACGAAGGCGGGTTGCTCCAGCACCTCGAGCAGTTGTCGGATGCCGCTGGGCACGACTTCGCGGGTGCGGCGCTTTACCGCGGTGCGGGGCCGATCCTGAGTGAGACTGACGAGGTAGTCGGTGGCGGAGTCGTCGAGCTGCAACACTTGGGCCAGCGCCTCCAGCACTTGCACGGAGGGGTACCGGTCCCGCCCCTGCTCAAGGCGCAGATAGTAGTCGGCGCTCACCCCCGCGAGCATCGCGACCTCCTCGCGGCGAAGGCCCGCGACCCGGCGGATTCCACGGACCCGGATGCCGACATCCTGCGGCTGCACCAGCTCGCGCCGCACCCTGAGGTACTCGCCGAGCGCGTTCCGATCGTCCATCGCGCAACTGTAACGCGGCCGCCACCGACCCGGGTGTCCCTCTTGCTCCCAGGACACCGGGAACCCTCGCTGCGCCCGGGCGCATCGTGGACAGTGGAGTGACGCACCACCGAAAGGAATGTCATGACGACCCCTACCCTTGCCGGGGGAACCTTCTCCCTCGCCGACGACCTCACCCTCACCCGCGTGGGCTACGGGGCGATGCAACTCGCCGGCCCGCACGTCTTCGGACCGCTTGCCGATCGCCCCGCGGCCGTCGCCTTACTGCGTACCGGCGTAGAACTCGGAATCACCCACATCGACACCTCGGACTTCTACGGCCCCTACGTGACCAACGAGATCATCCGGGAAGCGTTGTCTCCTTACGCACCCGAACTTCACATCGTCACGAAGGTGGGCTCGCTTCGTGACGCCGAGGGTAACTGGCCCCAGGCGCGTTCGCGGGACCAGCTGCGGCAGGCCGTACACGACAACCTCTCCCGCCTCGGACTCGATGTGCTCGACGTGGTCAACCTCCGTGTCGGAGCGGTGGAGGGGCCGACCCCCGGATCCATCGCCGAGCCGTTCACCGCCCTGGCCGAACTGCAGCAGGAGGGCCTGATCCGGCACCTCGGGGTAAGCACGGTCAACGCCGAGCAGGTGGCCGAAGCCCAGTCCATCGCGCCGGTCGTCACCGTACAGAACTTCCACAACATCGCGAATCGCCAGGATGACGCACTCATCGACTCCCTCGCCGCGCAGGGCATCTCCTACGTGCCCTACTTCCCGCTGGGTGGATTCACTCCGCTGCAGTCGCACGTGCTCGACGCCGTAGCCCTGCGCCTCGAGGCATCCCCGATGGCGGCAGCACTGGCCTGGCTGCTGCAGCGTTCGCCCAACATCCTGCTGATTCCCGGCACCTCATCGCTTGCGCACCTGTACGAGAACGTGGCCGGCGCCACGATGGAGTTGCCGGCCGACGCGGTCGAGGAGCTGGATTCGATCGGAGGATGACCGGACCCTCGCACCCGATGGCATTGGCTCGGGCTGCCTACAATCGAGACCATGGCCCTCCTTCACCGCGCCGAACTGCGCCCATCCAAGATCGAGCTCATCTCCGCCTGGGCACCGACCCAACCGTGGTTCGTCGGCGACGCGACGGCGCCTCTCACGAACATCGCGTCGTTCCGGTTCGATGACCCGGATGGCGAGGTCGGAATCGAGACGATCATCGTGAGGGTCGGAACCGGGCCACTGGTGCAGGTGCCTCTCACCTACCGCGGAGCGCCCCTCGACAGCGCGGCTGAATCGCTCATCGGCACGACGGATCACTCGGTGCTCGGTCGGCGCTGGGTGTACGACGCCACCGGAGATCCCGGCTACCTTGCAGCAGTGGCCGCGGCGGCATTCACCGGTGACGACCAGGCCGAAGAGTACTTCGAGGTGGACGGCGAGAGGGTCGCGCGTCAATCCTCGGCTCGCGTGCACGGCAGCGGGCACGTCGGGGCCGCCGTTCCCGAGGTCGTCGGAGCGATCAGCCCATGGCATGGAATCGGCACCACCGAGATCGAGTCCGGCAGCCTTCGGATCGTCGTGGCCCGTACCCTCGATCCGGCCGTCACGCCGGCTGCGGGTGCTCAGCACTCACTCGCAGGCACGTGGGCTGGCCAGGACGACCCGCGACCGCTGGTGTGGGTGAGCGTCGACTGAGGGTCCGGCACTATTCGAACGCGACGCCCGCCTTGGTGAGTCGCGCCCGGATCACGGCCAGGGCATCCGCACTCTCGTCGACGAGCACGAATCGTCGGCCCAGCGCCGCAGCGACCGCACCCGTCGTGCCGGAGCCGGCGAAAAAGTCGAGCACCCAGTCCCCCTCGCGCGTAGAGGCCTGGATGATTCGGCGCAGGATTCCCTCCGGCTTCTGGGTGGGGTAGCCGGTCTTCTCCCGACCGGTCGGTGAGACGATGGTGTGCCACCAGACGTCCGTCGGGAGCTTGCCGCGTGCCACCTTCTCCGGCGTGACGAGCCCTGGGGCCATGTACGGCTCGCGATCGACGGTCGTGGAATCGAAGTAATACCCCTTGGGATTCTTGACATAGACGAGAATCGTGTCGTGCTTCGTGGGCCAGCGATTCTTCGACTTTGCACCGTAGTCGTACGCCCAGATGATCTCGTTCAGGAAGCTCTCGCGACCGAACAGTGCGTCGAGCAGCACCTTGGCGTAGTGGGCCTCGCGATAGTCGAGGTGCAGGTAAAGCGTGCCGTCGTCGGCGAGCAGTCGCCAGGCTTCGGCAAGGCGCGGTTCGAGAAAAGTCCAGTAGTCCTCGAAGCGGTCGTCGTAGCTCATCAGGTCACCGCGGATGCGCTCGTACTGCTGCCCCTTGAAACCCCGGATCGGACCGGATGCGGAGCGCACGCTCGTCGTGGACTGCCGAGCCTGGGACCGCCCGGTATTGAAAGGCGGATCGAGGTAGACCACGGTGAAGACTCCGTCGGGCAATGCGGCGACGGCGACGAGGTTGTCGTCATGGATCACGAGGTCCGGCGAATCGGGCGTCCAGGCGGCGGGCATCTGCCTATTCTCCCGCACCCGCGGGTCACCCTCTTTGCGCTGCCCGGTCACCGACCGTAGTCTCGTGTGATGTCAAATGTGGTGCAGCATCTCCCCGGGCAGAACCGCTACGTCTTCACGAACGATGGCGTCGAGGTTGGATTCACCGACTATCAACTCGTCGATCGAGAGATCCACGTCACTCACACTGAGATCGATCCACTACTGCGCGGGACCGGCCTCGGCGCCGAGATGGTGCAGGCGGTATTGGATACGATCCGCGACGACACCGATTACCGGGTTGTGGCAGAGTGCCCGTTCGTGGTGGCCTGGCTGCGGCATCATCCCGAGTACCAGGAACTCGAACAGCGAGTCTGATCAGTTCCGTGGAGAACCGTTCGTCAGGTCAATCGTGACGCGGCCGCGGTAGATACCCGTCTCCTGTGAGGGACGAACAGGATCTCCGGCGAGCGGTGCCGGGGCGGGCAAGATCGTCTGGCGGTCCAGTTCCATCGCCGCTTCGTGGCGGGCCGGGGCGAAGACCTCGTCGCCGATTCCGATCAGCCCGGCGCCGTTACCGGCGCTGCGGGACTTGCTCTTGCCGACGATGTCGATGAGACCGAAACGCTGCCCCAGGATGCCGAACAGCGCACAGCCGACGACCACGCCCCCGAAAATCCACCAGTTCACCCTTGAAGGCTACGCGACGAGTCCGACAATGAGGTCATCCCAGCGGCGTAGATCGGCGGCCGGGATCAGCTCGGCTCAGGGCACCCGGTAGAGCCATTCCTCGGTCGCGAACTTCTCCTCCACGAGTTGCTGCGCCCGGGCGAGCTCGGCAGGGGTCACGTCGTCGGGAGTCGCGCCGTACAGGCGCGTGAAGGTCCGTTCCATGCGTTCAATGATCGCCGCCCGGCTGAGCCCGGTCTGGCTGCGCAGCGGATCCACTCGCTTGTTCGCGCTTTTCGTACCCTTATCGCTCATCTTCTCGCGACCAATGCGCAGCACCTCCACCATGCGGTCGCCATCCATGTCATAGCTCATGGTCACGTGATGCAGCACTGCCCCGGTCCCGAGCCGCTTCTGCGCCGCTCCTCCGATTTTGCCGCTCGGGCTCGTGATGTCGTTGAGCGGCTGGTAGGAGGCGTCGATACCCAGCGATTTGAGGGCCGTGATGACCCATTCGTCGAGGAAGGCGTAGGAATCGGCGAAGGTCATACCGTGCACAAGATCGGTGGGTGCGTAGATCGAGTAGGTGATCACGGAGCCGGCTTCCATGAACATGGCGCCTCCGCCGCTCACCCGTCGAACCACTTGGAAGCCGTATTTCGCGGCGCTCTCAAGATCTACCTCGTTCTTCACCGACTGGAAGCTGCCGATGACGACCCCCGGTTCGTTCCACTCCCAGATGCGCAGGGTCGGCTGGCGCCGGCCCGCGCCAACCTCCTCGGAGAGCACCTGGTCGAGTGCCATTTGCACGACGGGTGGATAGGCGGCGCCATGGATAATCTGCCAGTCATAGTCCGTCCAGGTCGTGGCTCGGGCGAGCGAGCGGCGCACGGCCACTGCCACGGCATCCGGCGAAAACCCGAGCAGCATGGCATCTTCGGGCAGCGCGCTCTGCACCGCAAACGAGATTGTGGAAGCATCGCTGTTTTCCGACAACCCGTTGACCGCGTCGTCGATGAGGGCGAGGGCGCTATCCGGCTCGAGAAAAAAATCGCCGGCAAGTCGGAAATTAGCGATGCGACGATCGATCACATCGAGGTCGACGACCACGAGCTTGCCGCCGGGAACCTTGTACTCTCCGTGCATTGAAGGGCCTTTCATTGGGACGGTTTCAGCCTATGCCTCGGCCGGAGGAGATTCTGATGCGGATGTCACCCCCACGATCATCGCTGCATCGATGAGGATCTCGGCGGCACGACGAGCATGCACCGCCGCCTCCGGGGTACCTGCGATTGCTGCTGTCGTCTGGGCGCCCTCGGCGAGAATTGAGAGTTGCGGAGCGAGGTTCGGGTCGGCGCCGGCGCCGGCGACGAGTCGCGACACAAAGGACTGGAATCCCGCCTTGTGTTGCCGGGCGCGCTCTGCGATTTCGGGCGAGATCGAGCCGAGTTCGGCGAACGCATTGATGAATCCGCATCCACGGAAGGTGTCGTCGCTGAACCAGTCGGACAGGTAGTCGTAGATCGCGAGGAGCTTGGCACGCGGAGTCTCCACCCTCGCGACACGGTCGGTCACTCCCGTATTCCAGAGCGCATGGCGGCGGTCGAGCACTTCCAGCACAATCGCTGCCTTCGAGGGGAAGACCCCGTAGAGGCCCTTGAGCGAGACGCCGGACGCGCGTCGCAACTCGTCCATACCCACCGACTGGATGCCCCGGCCGTAGTACAGACGGTCCGCAGCTTTCAGCACCCGCTCTCGCACCTGTTCATCGATCATTCGTTGATCCTACTTGCTTTGAGAACGTTCGTTCTCTATGGTGGAACCAAGGAGAACGATCGTTCTCACGCTATGAAAGGAAATTGTCATGTCGACAATCACCGTGGGTACTCAAAACAGCACCGACATCGAGCTGCACTACGAAGATCATGGATCGGGCCAGCCCGTCGTGCTGATCCACGGCTATCCGCTCGACGGATCATCATGGGAGAAGCAGACGCACGCACTCCTCGAGGCCGGCTACCGGGTCATCACGTACGATCGTCGCGGATCCGGCAAGTCCAGTCAGCCCACCGTCGGCTATGACTATGACACCTTCGCCGCCGACCTCAAGGTCGTACTCGACACCCTCGACCTCACCGAGGTCGTGCTCGTCGGGTTCTCAATGGGATCCGGCGAGGTCGCCCGGTACATCAGTAATTACGGCTCCGCTCGCGTTGCGAAGGCCGTCTTCCTCGGATCGCTCCAGCCCTTCCTGTTGCAGACCGACGACAACCCGACCGGTGTGCCGCAGGAGGTTTTCGATGGACTGCTGAAGGCCGTGACTGCCGACCGTTTCGCTTTCTTCACCGGCTTCTATCAGAACTTCTACAATCTCGATGAGAACCTCGGCAGTCGGGTCAGCCAGGAGGTCGTCGACGTGAGCCAGTCGATCGCCGCGGGTTCGTCCTCCTACTCCTCGATCGCGGACCAGCCGACCTGGCTGACGGACTTCCGGGGCGACATCCCCAGGATCGATGTTCCTGCGTTGA
>JAYTTG010000238.1:0-6591 GCA_043745175.1 Microbacteriaceae bacterium | reverse complement strand
ACCACTCCGGACACGATGATCACGGCGAGCGATGCGATCGCACCCATACCGAAGACATAGATCCAGGATGCGACGTAGCTCGGCTGGGTCTCCGGGAGTAGCTTCTTCGGCGGCAGGGTCTTCAACATCCACCGGCGGGCCTTACCCGTCCAGGTGTAGAACTCCTCATCCGGTTTCGCACTCGGAGAGTTCGCTTCGGTCGGCCCGGTCGGGGTGGTGGGCGGAGGCACGACGGTGGTCATTTGCGTTTCCGTCCTGCGGGGAAGGGAAGCACCATGGCGAGCACGAATAGCACCAGCATCACGCTGATCACGATGAAGTTACCCAGCTGGATCGTGAACGCACCCCAGCCCAAGTAGATCGTGGAGGCATCCGCCGCCACTGATGTGAGAAGAACCTGCATGATGACCTCCTGGCCGTTTGATTGTTCGAACGTTAGGAGCGCCGGCCCCGGAAAATCGGGACTTTGGTCCCCTGTCGTGCGCCGGAAGTCGGGACCTATGGCCCAGTCCGCGCGAAGACCTGCTCGCAGACTGAATGCCAGACATCACCCACCAGAAACGATGCAGAGGGCGCTCCATGAACCGGGTCACAGGCAAAGTCGCACTCATCACCGGGGGCGCCCGCGGGATGGGAGCCGCTCACGCGCGACTACTGGTCGCCGAAGGGGCCAGCGTCGTTCTCGCGGATGTGCTGGATGCGGAAGGCGAAACGCTGGCGGCGGAGCTCGGCGAAGCGGCCCGATTCGTACGCCTCGACGTCACGCAGGAAAGCGAGTGGGCGAATGCTCTGCGGCTGACCCTTGCCGAATTCGGCCACCTCGACGTACTGGTCAACAACGCCGGGATCGCCAACGGCTCCCCGATTGGGGACTTTCCGCTGGAACTCTGGCAGAAGACCGTCGACATCAATCTCACCGGCAGCTTTCTCGGTATGAAAACCGTATCGGCTGTGCTGGCCGCCCAGGGACACGGATCCATCATCAACGTCTCCTCGGTCGAAGGGTTGCGAGGCAGCGCGGGACTCCACGCGTACGTCGCAACAAAGTTCGCCGTGCGCGGTCTCACCAAGTCGGTCGCGCTCGAACTTGCGCCGTCCGGAGTGCGGGTCAACTCCATCCACCCCGGCTTCATCAGCACGCCAATGACCGCCGGTCTCGATCCGCACCAGCTGCAGATACCGATGGGCCGGGCCGCGGATCCCACCGAAGTTTCTCAACTCGTGCTCTTCCTGGCGAGCGATGAGTCGAGCTACTCCACCGGCTCCGAGTTCGTGATTGACGGCGGACTCACCGCGGGAATCCCGCACTCGTGACCACCGCGGCGATTCTGCGGAGGGTCTCCACCTCCCTCGTGACAACCCCCGACGGCGCGGGCGTGCTCGCGGGCGCCGTGCTGATGGCCGCCCACTTCGAGCGCTTTGCGCAGGTCGCCGATCCACCCCTTGAATTTCGTCCCCCCCGGTCGAACGAGATCGTCCGGCCGCGCGGCAATGTGCTGCTCGTCTGTGCTCCGGGCTGCGATTCGGTGACGGTCGGCGAGAACCTCGCTGCAGCCCTCGCGGCCGGCAACCGGGTTGCTCTGTCACTCCCCGGAGTGCCAGACCAGCTGATGCGACTCCTCTTCGAATTGCTCTACGGATATTTTGCCATGGAGCGATTTAGCGTGCTCACCGAGGCCTGCGGCTGGACTATCCCCGGCGCCGACCTCTCGATCGTCGTTCTCACGCCCTCACGTGCGTACCTCAACGAACGACCGTGGATAACGCAGGCGCAGTCCCCCGGATTGCTTACCTCATCTACGGATCTTCTGCGCTTCTATGGCGCGACGCGGGAGGACTGACTCGGGCGCAAGCATGGGTTTTTCACACATCATTAGGACGACCGCATCTGCGTCACGGCCGCCGACGGCTAGCGTGGGGGGATGTCAACTGAGACCCAGCGTGTGCCGTTCGCCTCCCTCGAAAGCTATATCGCACTCCCGCGGGTGGAGGGACTCGCTCTCTCTCCCGATGGCCGTACCGTGGTGTTCACCATTGCGACCCTGGCCCGCGATCGCACCTCGTACGAGCGTGCACTATGGTCGGTACCCGCCGACGGCTCCGGATCACCCATTCGGCTGACTCGCTCCGCCAAGGGAGAATCGGGCGTCGCCTTCACCGGTTCGGGCGACATCCTCTTCGTCTCAGCGCGACCGGATGCGGCAGCAGAGAAGGACCAAGAAACCGCGCAGCTCTGGATGCTCCCCGCCGCCGGGGGTGAGGCCCGCGCGGTCACCAGGCTGCTCGGAGGGGTCTCCGAGATCGCCGCAACGGCTTCCGGTTCCGATGCAGTCGTGATAACGGCGAACCTGCTGCGGTCGGCGGACAGTCTCGAGACGGATGCCACGGCGCGCGCCGAACGCACGACCAAGAAGGTCACGGCGATCCTTCACGAGAGCTACCCCGTTCGGTACTGGGACCACGACCTCGGGCCCGCGGAGCCACACCTTCTCGCGCTCGACCTGTCGATCCTGCGGGAGACGATCGCCGAAAGCCGCGACGCGTCCGGCCCCGACCAAGGGGCGCTTCCCTATGCCACAGGCCTACCGCGCCCCCGCGACCTCACCCCCACGCCCGGACGTTCTGCCGACACTGGCGGCCAGCGGCTCACCCCCGACGGTCGCACGCTGGTTGTGTCCCTCCGGGTGCCGGAGCAACGAGCCGGTCGTTTCGTGATCGTGTCGATCGATGTCGAGTCCGGGGTGCGGACGACCCTCCTCGACGAAGAACGCGTGGACTTCGAGGTACCGGCGGTCAGCCATGACGGCCGACGGATCGCCTACGTTCGCGCCGCGTTCAGCACCCCGAGCGGCCCCGCCGACCAGGAGCTGTGGTTGGCCGACATCGACGGCGGAAACGCCCGCCGAATTGCCGAGGGTTGGGATCGCTGGCCCTCCAGCCTCAGCTTCGATGCCGACAATGAGGGCCTCATCGTCACCGCGGACCACGACGGCCGCGGTCCGGTCTTTCGGGTGCCGCTCGACGGCGGATCCCCGATCCAGCTCACCGCGGACGACTTCAATTACACCGATGTCGCGGTCGAGCTCGCGAGCGGTGACCTCGTCGCGTTGCGTTCCTCGTGGGTCACGCCGCCGCATCCCGTGCGCATCGCCCGGTCGGGAGCCGTCACCCCGCTGGCTAGTCCGGCAGGCCTGCCGGAGGTTCCGGGGTCGATCACCGAGGTCGAGACGACGGTCGAGGATGGCGCTCGCGTGCGCGGCTGGCTGCTGCTTCCCGCGGATGCCTCGCCCGAGCATCCGGCCCCGCTGCTGCTCTGGATCCACGGCGGACCGCTGAACAGCTGGAATGGATGGAGCTGGCGCTGGAACCCGCTGCTCGCGGTCGCCCGCGGCTATGCGGTGCTGCTGCCCGATCCGGCACTCTCGACCGGCTATGGTCTCGACTTCATCGCCCGCGGCTGGGACGCTTGGGGAGCCAAGCCCTATACCGACCTGATGGCGATAACCGATGCCGCGGAGGCTCGCCCCGACATCGACAGCGCAAGGATCGCGGCCCTCGGCGGCTCGTTCGGCGGGTACATGGCGAACTGGGTGGCCGGCCATACCGACCGCTTCCGCGCGATCGTGAGCCATGCCGGCCTCTGGGCCCTCGACCAGTTCAACGGCACTACCGACAACTCCTGGTATTGGCAGAGCATCTTCTCGCCGCAGGGCATGATCGACAGCTCGCCGCACCACGGCGTGCGCGACATTGTGACGCCGATGTTAGTGATCCACGGCGACAACGACTATCGCGTGCCGGTCGGCGAGAGCATGCGTCTCTGGTCGGAACTCGCCGAGCACCATGCCGCGCCCGATGGCTCGACCCCGCACAAGTTTCTTCTCTTCCCCGACGAGAATCACTGGGTACTGAAGCCGCAGCATGCGGTTCTCTGGTACGAGACCGTTTTCGCCTTCCTCGACCAGCACGTGAACGGCACGGACTGGGTGCGCCCGAAGCTGCTCGGCTGACCCGAACGGGGCGTCACCTGTGCGGGAGGCTAAGCTCATCGGCCGTCGTACGGAGTAGCACTGTCCCCGATGAATCCTTCTCTGCTGTGAGAGTAGGGCGCACAGGACGTGTGCGTCGGCCAGTGCCCTAGATTGACACCCAGACGATATTAACGCGAGGGAGTCACAGTGACCGGTTGGCGCATCCGAGACTTCCATTCCGACGATCTCGACGGCATCCTGCACCTCTGGGAAGAGATCACCGCGGCGAAGACCGAACCGGTTTACGGACTCTCCGAGGTGCTCGCCTCCTGCCAGAAAGACCACGCCGTTGTGGCAATGCACGGCGAGGAAGTGGTGGGCGCCGCCGTCGGGCGCGCCGCCCACGCCCAGGGCTGGATCGTGTTTCTCTCCACCGCCGAGCCCTGGCAGGGGCAGGGTATCGGCACGGCAATGCTGGCGGCACTCGAAAACCGGATGGCACCGCACGGCCTCGCCAAGCTCTCCGCGCTCATGCCAGAATCCCCGAGCCGGGTGGATGCCTTCCTCAATCGAGGCTTCGAGGTCAAGAAAAATCTGCGCTACTTCGAGCGCCACATCCCCGTGCAGCGCGAAGAGTTACGGTCGCTGAGCGAGCTCGGTGGACGCATCCTTCCCCGCGACCTCTGGGAGAGTGTCGGTGGGATGCAGCGAGAGAAAGAGCTGCTCGAACGCCGGCTTGTGATGCCGCTCGCCAAGCCCGATATGGCCGAGCAATATGGCGTGGTACCACCGAAGGCCGTAGTGCTGTTCGGTCCCCCCGGCACCGGCAAGACCACCTTCGCCAAGGCGATCGCCTCGCGCCTCGAATGGCCCTTTGTCGAGGTCTTTCCCTCTCGACTGGCGGCGGACCCCAAGGGACTCGCTGGCGCCCTTCGCGAGACCTTTTTGAAAATCTCCGAACTGGAGCACGCGGTCGTCTTCATTGACGAGGTGGAGGAGATCGCCGCCCATCGCGGCGGAGAGCCGCCGTCGGCGCTGCAGGGCGTGACCAATGAACTGTTGAAGATCATCCCCGCCTTCCGCGAACAGCCCGGAAGGCTGCTGGTCTGCGCCACCAACTTCATTCGCGCCCTCGATTCGGCCTTCCTGCGCCACGGTCGGTTCGACTACGTCGTGCCGATCGGCCTGCCGGATACCGCGGCCCGTCTGGCCATCTGGGAGCGCTACGTGCCCATTTCAATGACTGGTCTCGTCGACCTCGACGCCCTCGTCGTGGCGAGTGATGGGTTCTCCCCCGCCGACGTGGAATACGCCGCACGCCGGGCCTCACAGGAGGCGCTCGAGCGAGCGCTCTTCACGGGAGCGGATGAAACCACTCCAGCCGGCCCGAGCACGACAGACTACATTTCCGCCATCCGGTCGACCCGAACTACGGTGTCGCCGCAGGTCGCGGCCGAGTTCCTCGAAGACATCGAGAGGCTCGCCCGCCTCTGATTTCGAGATGCGTTGAAGTTCAGCGCACGGGGAGCAGCTCAGGCGGATGGGTGAGCCGCCACCATCCGTCCGGCCCGGAGATCGAGCCGTCAAGCACGAGCGGCACCGCAATCGGGGCGCCTGCGACCATGAAGTCGAGGCTGCCGACGGCGGAGCCGTTGGGTGCTGTCGTCACGGACTTTATCGTCATTTTTGAGGTGATCGGTGCATCCGACCAGGTGAGCACGGATGCCCTGCTACCGGTGATGACGCGGGCGCCGTCTTTCCAGGGCGTGGAGTAGCGCCCAACGACCGTGCCGTTACCCACGAGTTGAACGGTGTGGAAGCCGGACCGAATGCTCCCGACCATCAGCCGTGCGGCGTGGTCCACGGTTTCGCGGCTGTCTCCGCCCAGGATCACCCCGACAATTGTGATCGGCTTGGCGAGACCGACATCCGCGGTGGCGGAGAACAGCAGGCTCGAACCGGCCGTGTCGAGGGTGCCGGTCTTGATGCCGTTGATCCCCTCAGAACCCAGGCTGATGTTGTTATTCGGAAGGATTCCCACTCCGGGCACGTCGATCCCGCGGGATCCCACAATCGCAGCGACCGCTGGGTTCATCATCGCGAGCTTTCCAATGGCGATCAGATCAGCCGGGGTGCTCATATTCCGCGGATCGATGCCGGTCGGCTCCACGATGGTCGTGCCGGTGAGACCATTGGCGGCGAGCCAGCTCCTCACTGCGCTGAGATAGCGGGCGCGAGATCCGAATGCCCAGGTGCTCACCGCATCCGCGTAGTTGCAGGCGGATGCCACCAGCATGAGCGCGAACGCGTCATGCTGGGACATCGAGCTACCGGTTTTCATCGGTTCGACCGAAGCGCCGAGCACGTAGTACTGGTCATAGAGATCGTGATCGGCCTTGCTGAAGGTGAGGCTCGGCCCGGGATCCGTCCCCGTGAGGGGCTTGGCGTCAAGCACGACGAGCGCGGTGATCAGCTTGCTGATGCTCGCGATCGACAGCGGGCCGGCGCCACCGCTCGAGGCGAGAATGCCGTTGGTGCCAACCGTGCCGGCGAACTGCTCGGCACCGGTGACGCTCACCGCGGACTCCCCCAGACTCGGAAGGGTGAGCACCACGGCAGC
>JAYTTG010000237.1:0-1820 GCA_043745175.1 Microbacteriaceae bacterium | reverse complement strand
CCACCGACTTCCTGATGGCCGACCTTCTCGCACGCGCGGTGGTCGAGTCCGCGGCATCCGCCGGGCAGGATGTCTGGCTGCTTCCGCCGCTCGCGTACACCAAGTCTGACGAGCACCACTGGGCCCCCGGGACGGTGTGGCTCAACGGGGACACGCTGATGCAGACGGTGGTGGATATTGGACGCTCGGTCGCCGCAACCCCTGCCAAGACCCTCGTCTTCTACAACGGGCACGGCGGAAACATCGCACTACTCCAGGTGGCGCTCCGCGAACTGCGCCGGCGCTTCGGGCTGCGCACCTTCCTCATGGGTACCGGCATCACGGCGGGAGACGGCGTGGATGGCCCGGATGAGCGTGGCTTCGGCATCCACGGAGGCCACGGTGAGACATCCCTGATCCTTCACCTGCGCCCCGACCTGGTCGATATGACCCAGGCCGACCGCTGGGTGCCCGATCACCTCGCAGATCTGAAATACATCAAGTTCAACGGCGGCCCGGTGAGCTTCGGCTGGTTGTCGAACGACTTCGGGCCGGCGGGCGTGATCGGGGATGCGACCGGCGCGACCGCGGAGCACGGTCGCACGATCTTTGACCGCGCGGTCGCGGACGGCGTCGCCTCTCTCGCCGAGATCGCCGGATTCCGGCACGAATCGTGAGCGAGCCGAGCAACCCCTGGCAGGTGGTCGAGGAGTGGCTGCCCGGCAACGACGACCCGGAACGTCCGCAAATGAACCTCTCAACCGTGAGCATCACCGGAGAGCCGGACGCCCGCACCATGCTGCTCAGCGAGTACGACTCGCGGGGGTTCTACTTCCACACCGACGCACTCTCGCGAAAGGCCGCGGCGATGGTGGCCAACCCAGCCGTGGCGCTCACCTTCCTCTGGCCCGGATTCACGAAGCAACTCGTGGTGCAGGGCCGCGCCGAAGTCGCTCCCGCCAACGAGATCACTGCGGCGTACGGTGCCCGTTCCCCGTTTCTTCAGCAGCTGGCCTGGCAGAACACCTTCGAGTTCGCGCAATACCCGGATGACGAGCGCCGCGACCGCTGGGCGGCCTTCACCGCGGAACACTCCGACGGGGCCTCCCCACCGGTTTTCTCCCAGCCCGAGACCTGGATCGGCTTCCTCGTGCGGCCCACCCGCCTGACTTTCTGGGCCAGCGGTTCGGACGCTCCGAGCCGACGCGTCGAATACCGCGCCAGCTCCGGCGGCTGGACGGTGGCATACCTTCCCGGGTGAGACCCCTGTCCGAATGAGAGAATCGAGGCATGCCCGCTACCCGCCTCTCCGAAGACGGCATCCGTTTCGCGACCGAGCGGCACCTCGCCACCCTCTCGACCCTCTCCGCAAACGGGTCGATTCACGCGGTGCCGGTGGGGTTCACGCTGCACGACGGCACGGCCTTCGTCATTACGTCCCGCTCGTCCCAGAAGGTGCTCAATGCGCGCCGCTCGGGTCACGCCACGATCTGCCAGGTGGAGGGCGCGGGCTGGATCACCCTCGTCGGGCACGCGGAGGTTCTTGACGACCCGGAGAGTATCGCCCTCGCTGTGACCCGGTATGCCGCGCGCTACCGCCGGCCGCGGGTGAATCCCGAGCGGGTTGCGATCGCGGTGCGGGTGGAGCGCGTGCTCGGATCCGCAAGTTTCATCGAGCGATAGCGAGTCCGGCTCCGTCCGGCCAAACTGGTCGCTAGAAGGTATCCATGAGCAAAGTCACTGTCGACATTACGATCTCGCTCGACGGATTCGTCGCGGGGCCCAACCAGAGCCTCGAGAATCCGATCGGCGAGAACGGAGACCGGCTTCATCGCTGGATG
>JAYTTG010000236.1:0-6634 GCA_043745175.1 Microbacteriaceae bacterium | reverse complement strand
ACCTACGACCACCGCGTCATCCAGGGTGCCGGCTCCGGCGAGTTCCTCAAGAAGGTGCACGAGCTGCTCATCGGCCAGCGCGATTTCTACCAGGAGATTTTCTCCGACCTGCGCATCCCCTACGACCCGATCCACTGGGCCAGCGACATCCACGTGGATCTCGGCAACCAGGTGGGGAAGACCGCCCGGGTACAGGAGCTCATCAACTCGTTCCGGGTTCGCGGACATCTCATGGCGGATATCGACCCGCTGGAATACAAACAACGCACCCACCCCGACCTCGATATCTCGAGCCACGGCCTCACCTTCTGGGACCTCGACCGCGAGTTCGTGACCGGCGGATTTGGTGGAAAGCCTGCCGCACTCCTCCGAGAAATCCTTGGTGTGCTGCGCGACTCCTACTGCCGCACGCTCGGCATAGAATACATGCACATTCAGGATCCGGGCCAGCGGGCCTGGATCCAGCAGCACGTGGAGAAGGTCTACACCAAGCCAACCAAAGACGAACAGCTGCGCATCCTCGGCAAGCTCAATGAGGCCGAGGCCTTCGAGACATTCCTGCAGACCAAGTACGTCGGCCAGAAACGCTTCAGCCTCGAGGGCGGTGAATCCACCATCGCGCTCCTGGATGCCCTGCTGCGGGCTGCCGCAGAGGCCGACCTCGACGAGGTCGCCATCGGTATGGCCCATCGTGGCCGTCTGAACGTGCTCACCAACATCGCGGGCAAGACCTATGGCCAGATCTTCCGAGAGTTCGAGGGCACGCAGGATCCCCGTACTGTGCAGGGGTCGGGCGACGTGAAATACCACCTCGGCACCGAGGGCACTTTCACCAGCGCGAAGGGCGACCAGATCCCCGTCTACCTCGCGGCCAACCCGTCGCACCTCGAAGCCGTCGACGGCGTGCTCGAGGGCATCGTGCGGGCGAAGCAGGACCGCAAACCGATTGGCACATTCAGCGTGCTGCCGGTGATGGTGCATGGCGATGCCGCAATGGCCGGCCAGGGCATCGTCGCGGAGATCCTGCAAATGTCGCAGCTACGCGCCTACCGCACCGGCGGAACCGTTCATGTCAACATCAACAACCAGGTCGGCTTCACGACACCTCCCGGCGAAGGTCGTACGTCGATCTACTCGACGGACGTGGCGAAGATGATCCAGGCGCCGATCTTCCACGTGAACGGCGATGATCCGGAGGCCGTCATCCGCGTGGCGGAGCTCGCCTTCGCCTATCGCCAAGAGTTCCATAGGGATGTCGTCATCGACCTCATCTGCTATCGCCGCCGCGGGCACAACGAGGGCGATGACCCCTCGATGACCCAGCCGCTCATGTACAACCTCATCGAGGCCAAGCGAAGCGTTCGCACCCTGTACGTCGAGGCTCTGGTCGGCCGCGGTGACATTACCCAGGAGGAGTACGACGCGGCCCACGAGGACTTCCAGGACCGCCTCGAGCGTGCCTTTGCCGAGACCCATGCGGCGCAGACCGGCTCGATGCCGATCATCACCGCGGATGGCAACGCTATCGCCGACCTCGAGCGCCCGGGATCCCAGCAGGATGATCGCTCAGGTGAGCCGACGTCCACGGCGGTGAGCGAGGCCGTGATCGGCGTCATCGGCGATGCTCATGACAATCCACCGGCCGGATTCACGGTGCATCCGAAACTCCAGCAGTTGCTCAAGAAGCGCACCGAGATGAGCCGGAGCGGATCGATCGACTGGAGCTTCGGCGAGTTGCTGGCACTCGGCTCACTGCTGCTCGAGGGAACGCCCGTGCGAATGGCCGGACAAGACACCCGTCGCGGCACTTTCGTGCAACGTCACGCGGTGCTGCATGACCGGCTCAACGGCCAGGAATGGCTGCCTCTCGGTAATCTCAGCGACAACCAAGCTCGCTTCTGGATCTATGACACCCTGCTGAGCGAGTACGCCGCGATGGGCTTCGAATACGGCTACTCGGTCGAAAGACCCGACGCGCTCGTGCTCTGGGAAGCCCAGTTCGGCGACTTCGCCGACGGTGCCCAGATCATCATCGACGAGTTCGTCTCCAGCGCCGAGCAGAAATGGGGCCAGCGCTCGAGCGTGGTGCTGCTGCTGCCGCACGGCTACGAGGGCCAGGGACCGGACCATTCATCCGCCCGGATCGAACGCTACCTTCAGCTGTGCGCCGAGAACAACATGACGGTAGCGCGTCCATCGACGCCCGCGTCCTACTTCCATCTCTTGCGCCGCCAGGCCTATGCGCGTCCTCGTCGACCGCTCATCGTCTTCACCCCGAAAGCGATGCTTCGGCTGCGGGGCGCCACGAGCGACATCGCCGAGTTCACGAACGGAAAATTCGAACCGGTGATCGACGACGCGACAATCACCGACAAGAGTGTCATCAAGCGCGTCGTGCTGCACTCCGGAAAGATTCACTATGACCTGCTCGCCGAGGTGGATAGGCGCCAGCAGAAGGATGTCGCGCTGGTGCGTCTCGAGCAGTATTACCCTCTGCCGCAAGAACAGCTGAAGGCCGTGCTCTCGCAGTACCCGAGTGCCGAACTGGTGTGGGCGCAGGAGGAGCCGGAGAACATGGGCGCCTGGCCGTTCATCTGCCTCGAATTGGCCAAGCGACTGACGCCCGGCCGCTCGATTTCGGTCGCCTCGCGCCCGGCATCCGCGTCTCCGGCAACGGGCTCGTCCAAGCGCAGTGCCCAGGAGCTCATCGACCTGATGGACCACGCACTGACCGTCCTGTAGTCGCCTCGCGGTCGGAGTCGTCCGTCGCCCGCGGGTTGCAGCCCTCGCCCTGCCGGTTTCACGCCGACAGCTTCGGTGCGATCCCCCGTGCGAAATGCAGGAACAGACGTGACCAGAGTGACTGGAGGGGCACAGCCGCCACAGCAGTCACACATGTTCCTGCATTTGCGTCAAGAGATCGTGACGGGAGACCGTGACGGGTCGCATCAGGCGGCGACCACAGGCGACCACAGACGGCGACAGGTCGCAACGAGCCGGGCAGACCGGGCGGATGCCTCGGCCGCCGTCGAGCGAGGGCTAGTGGTTCGACTGCAGGGTGCGCAGCGTGAGCAGCACCTGGTCGCGCAGGTCGCTCGGAGCGGTTTCGCGGCAGGCGCGCTGCACTGCCTGGGTCAGCACAATGCCGACGTGGGCATCACCGGTGCAGTCGTCGCAGTTGGCGATGTGCTCGGCAATGTCCGCCGCGTCCGCCTTGGCCAGTTCGTTGTGCAGGTACTCTTCGAGTTCGGCTTTCGCCTTCTCGCATCCGCAGTCGGTCATTTCTTCTTGCTCCCAGCAGTGGCAGGTTGGGCACGCGTGCCTGAGGTGTTGATGCCTCGTTCGAGCGCGTACTCGGAGAGTAGGTCCCGCAGCATCCGCCTGCCACGATGCAGGCGGCTCATTACGGTACCCACCGGGGTCTTCATTATGTCGGCGATCTCCTGGTAGGAGAAGCCTTCGACGTCGGCGAAGTAGACGGCCATCCGAAAATCCTCCGGGATGGCCTGAAGAGCATCCTTCACCGCACTGTCGGGCAGATGGTCGATTGCCTCTGCCTCGGCCGAACGGGTCGCACGACCCTGGGTCACCGATTCAGCGCCTCCGAGCTGCCAGTCCTCGAGTTCGTCGATGGTGCCCTGGTAGGGATCGCGCTGCTTCTTGCGGTAACTGTTGATGAAAGTATTGGTGAGGATGCGGTACAGCCAGGCTTTGAGATTCGTGCCCTGCTGGAACTGCGCGAAGGCGGCGAACGCCTTGACGAAGGTCTCCTGCACAAGATCGGCAGCATCAGAGGGGTTGCGCGTCATGCGCAAACCGGCGGCGTAGAGCTGGTCCATAAACGGGATCGCCTGGGCCTCGAAGAGCGTTCGTACGTCGACGACCGACGCCTCCGGCTCGTTTGTCACAGGCTCGTGTGCCACGGCCTCCGACTCGACTGGGTTGGCGGCGTCATCCTTCGAAGTGGTCATTGGTGACAAGCTTACGTCGCCATGAGTGCGGGCAGGCTGGCCGTTGAACAGCAGTGGGGCACGCACGGTTCGACCCATTACTGCGGGCCGATCGAGCAGAACTGACACGAGACATCCTCTTCCTTGGCCGTGGGGCCGATACCCTTAGTAACCGATGCACGTATTCAAGTATTCCGGCCCAGAATTCAACCCCTTCGGTGACGAAGGTCTCATCGTGGGCGGCGAACCCGGCCCGTGGCCCGCGCCCGTCGCCACCGGTCCGCTGTCGGCCCGGCTCGCACTGCCGGGATCGAAATCGCTGACCAACCGCGAACTGGTGCTCTCCGCGGTTGCGAGCGGACCGTCGACCCTGCGGGCACCGCTGCACTCCCGCGACACTGCCCTCATGATCCAGGCCCTACGGGCGCTCGGCACGAGTATCGTCGAAATGCCCGGAGTCTCCCCCTTTGGACCCGACCTACTAATCACCCCCGGCGAGCTCTCCGGAGGCACCTCCATTGACTGCGGCCTGGCCGGCACTGTCATGCGCTTCCTCCCGCCGATCGCCGCGCTCGCGCTCGGTCCGGTCGCTTTCGACGGTGACGAATCGGCCCGCAAACGCCCGATGCGCACCACGATCGATTCGCTGCGTGCACTTGGGGTGGATGTCAGCGACGACGGCCGGGGGAAGCTCCCGTTCAGCCTGTATGCCACGGGCTCCGTCGCGGGCGGAGAAATCGAGATCGACGCCTCCGCGTCGAGCCAATTCGTCTCCGGCCTGCTCCTGGCCGGCGCTCGCTTCACGAACGGGCTTACGCTCCGGCACATCGGAGACGGGCTGCCGAGTCTCGCCCATATCGACATGACCATCGCCACCCTCGCCCGCCGCGGAGTAACGGTGCAGAAACCCGAGGCCGGAGTCTGGATCGTTCCGCCCGGTGCGATCGCCGGCATCGACATTGCGATTGAGCCCGACCTCTCCAATGCCGGGCCGTTTCTCGGCGCCGCGCTCGTCGCCGGCGGCTCGGTCACAGTCACCGGTTGGCCGGCCGACACGACCCAGGTTGGGGCGAACATGGCCACAATCCTCACCGACATGGGCGGCGAGGTCTCCTTCGTCGAGATAGGGGACGGTCTGGGCGAGCTGACGGTGACCGGAACAGGCAGCATGCGCGGTATCCGCCTCGACAATGCGAGCGAACTGGCGCCGACCATCGCCGCCCTCGCTGCCCTTGCCGAGGGCGAGACCGTACTCACCGGTATCGCACACCTGCGCGGTCACGAAACGAATCGGCTCGCGGCCCTCGTCGCCGAAATCAATGCTCTCGGCGGAGACGTGACCGAGACGGACGACGGCCTGGTCATCCGCCCCCGTCCCCTGCACGGCGGACTCTGGCACAGCTACGAGGACCACCGGATGGCGACGGCCGGCGCGATTATCGGGCTCGCCGTCGACGGGGTACTGGTCGACGACATCGCCGCCACGTCCAAGACCCTCCCACAGTTCCCCGAACTCTGGGCCGGACCGCTGCTCGGCCGGAGCGCCCGCTCGACCAGCCCCCTCGACCTGATCTGACGCATGAGCTGGCTCACCGACGACGACGAAGGCGATGACAAGTACGCCGACTACGAGGCCCGCAACCGGCCCAATCCCAAGGGCAACCGGGCGCGCACGAAGATCCGCCCGGAGCACACGGATGCCGTGACGGGACGGGTATTCACCGTCGACCGCGGCCGGTACTCCGTGATCGTGGGCGAGGGAACCGCCGAGGAGCATGCCGCGCTGGCATCGCGCGCCAGCGAGTTGCGCAAGCAGCCAATCGTCACCGGTGACTACGTCGACCTGGTCGGTGACACTTCCGGGGACGAGGGAACCCTCACGCGAATCGTGCGCATCCAGCCGCGCACGACCGTGCTGCGACGCAGTGCGGATGACTCGGACGAGGTCGAGCGCATCATCGTCGCGAATGCCGATCAGATGCTCATCGTCGTGGCGGCGGCCAACCCGGAACCGCGCCCGCGACTGGTGGACCGCTACCTGGTTGCTGCGTTCGACGCCGGGCTCACGCCAATCCTCTGCATCACCAAGACCGACCTCGCCGACCCCATCGAGTTTCTGTCCAACTTCGGTGGTCTCGACATCACGGTTGTGCAGAGCGGAGTCGGGGCGATGCCGACGGCGGAGATCGCGGCACTGCTCGAGGGCCACACGACCGTCGCCGTTGGCCACTCCGGTGTCGGCAAGTCCACCCTCGTCAACGCCCTGGTGCCCGACGCGAACCGCGCCATCGGCCGGGTCAATAGCGTCACCGGGCGCGGCCGCCACACCTCGTCATCCACCATCTCCTACCGGGTGGGAAGCGGCTGGGTCGTCGACACTCCCGGTGTGCGATCGTTCGGACTCGGGCATGTGAAAACCGACAACATCCTGCGCGCGTTCACCGACCTCGCGGCGATCGCCGAGGACTGTCCGCGCGGCTGCACGCACCTGCCAGACGCTCCGGATTGCGCGATGAACGAGCGAGTGGCCGCCGGTGAACTGGGCGAATCCGGAAAGCTGAGGCTCGACTCGTTCCAGCGCCTCTTGGCCTCTCTCACCTGAGCCCTGCCCTAACCTTGCAGTCGTGACCGAATACTCGCGTGCTTCCGACCTGCAGCTCGCCCGTGAACTCGCGGACATGGCG
>JAYTTG010000235.1:0-1825 GCA_043745175.1 Microbacteriaceae bacterium | reverse complement strand
CCAACATGTCAATTTCCATAGTCTGATCCCAGGGTCGCGAGGTCTTCTTCCGACCAGTGTTCGGCAGTCCAGCGCACGGTGAGCTCGCCGAGTGGTTCGAGCTGTTCGAAGGCGAGGGATGCCCCGCGGTAAAGCTCCAGGATGGCAAGAAAGCGTGCCACGATCACGCCCTTCTGCTCGACGCCGGCGACGAGCTGGCGAAACGTCATCGGTTCGCCCCGGCGCAGGAGCGCAACGACATGCGCCGCCTGCTCCCGGATGCTGACCAGCGGCGCGTGCAGGTGGTCGAGGCCAACGGTCGGCACCTCGCGCGGGGCGAATGCCAGTGCGGCCAAGGCCGCGAAGTCCTCGAGGCTGACCGTCCAGACGAGCTCGGGAGTCTGCGTGCGAAACTTCTCCTCGAGACGCACAGTACGCACGTGACGGGTGGACTCCGCGTCGAAACGGGCAGAGAACCAGGCTGTCACTTCCTTGAAGGCCCGGTATTGCAGCAGTCGCGCGAACAGGAGGTCACGCGCTTCGAGCAGCGCCACGTCCTCGGCATCTACCAGCTCACCCTGGGGCAGGAGGCCGGCCACTTTCAGGTCGAGGAGTGTTGCCGCAACGACGAGGAACTCCGTCGCCTGGTCGAGTTCCGTGTTGGTGTCGAGTTGCTTGAGGTAGGCGATGAACTCACCCGTGACGATGCTGAGTGAGATCTCGGTGATATCGAGCTCGTGCTTGCCGATGAGTGAGAGCAAGAGATCGAAGGGACCGCTGAAGATGCTGAGACTCACCGAGAAGCCGGCAGCCTCCGGGTTCTCCGCTGGAGCGAGTTCCTTACCCGGCGACCGTGCTCTCCCAGGCGCCGCTGTACTCCTAGGCGACCGCGCCACGGGCGATCAACTCTCTTGCCAACTGGCGGTAGGCAACAGCAGCCTGGTGGTCGGGAGCGAACTGGGTGATCGGTGTGCCGGAGACGCTCGCATCCGGAAACTTCACGGTGCGTCCGATCACGGTCTCGAAGACGCGGTCGCCGAAGGTCTCGACAACCCGCTCGAGCACCTCGCGGGAATGCAGCGTGCGCGAGTCGTACATGGTGGCCAGGATGCCGTCGAGCAGCAGTGCGGGGTTGAGACGATCTTTGACCTTCTCGATAGTCTCCACGAGCAGCGCGACTCCGCGAAGGGCAAAGAACTCGCACTCGAGCGGGATCAGCACCCCATGGGCGGCGGTGAGCGCGTTGACGGTGAGCAGGCCGAGGGAGGGCTGGCAGTCGATGAGGATCACGTCGTACTCGCCGCTCACCTGGCGAAGCACCCGCGCGAGGATCTGCTCGCGAGCTACCTCGTTCACGAGGTGCACCTCCGCCGCAGAGAGGTCGATGTTGGCTGGGATCACGTCGAGACCTGGCGTCGAAGTCGTGCGGATCGTCTCATGGGCATCCTTCACGGTCCCGAGCATGAGATCGTAAATGTTCGACCCCTCGTGACTCGGAACGCCGAGGCCAGCGGACAGCGCTCCCTGCGGGTCGAAGTCGACAGCGAGAACGCGGCGACCGTATCCGGCAAGCGCAGCCCCGAGACTGATAGCGGTCGTGGTCTTACCAACGCCACCCTTTTGATTGCAGAGGGCGATGATGCGGGCGGGACCCGGCTTCGCGAGTGGCTTCGGCTCGGCAAAGACGCTGATGGGGCGACCGGTCGGACCGTTGACGACGCGTTGGAAACCGGGGAGTTCCTCAGCCGATTTGTCCCGCTTCGCTGTCATCCCGACATTCCTCACCCTTGGTCACCGGCCGCTGCCGACTGGTGACGATTCTACCGATGCGCGTCATTGCGGCCGA
>JAYTTG010000234.1:0-1827 GCA_043745175.1 Microbacteriaceae bacterium | reverse complement strand
CAATTGCACTGTCGTTGGAGCCCGCCAGCACTGATTCCGCAGTTATCGGAAGCACGTTAGCGCGAAATCGCAGTTTCACACCCGTTCGGGGGTGATTTTCGACAGTGGGCTACCCAGAGAACGAACGCCAGGCTCCCGCGCCCGGATTCATCGGCGTTCGAATGCTGCGCTGGCTTCGCTGCCAGGCACTCACAATCGGTACCTCGGCGCGCTGATCGTCTTCGAGATCCTCGATCATCGAGGTAACGACCGCGGTAACCGCTGCAAGCTCCGCCGATGATGGGCGACCTGTGACGACCTCGAACTCGGTCTCCGCAGGGGAGGAGGAGTGCTCCGTGGGATCGCCTGCGGGGTGCGGAAGAGTCATAGGGGGATGTTCCCGTGCTTCTTGGGCGGAAGGCTTGCCCGCTTCGTACGAAGAGCTCTCAGGGCCTTCACGACCACGACCCGGGTCGCGGCGGGCTCAATCACGCCGTCGAGTTCCCCGCGTTCCGCCGCGAGGAAGGGGGATGCCACGTTGTAGGTGTATTCATTGGCGAGACGGCTGCGCACTGCCGCGACATCCTCCCCTGCTGCTTCCGCCGCTTTGATCTCATTGCGGTAGAGGATGTTGACGGCGCCCTGCCCGCCCATGACCGCGATCTCCGCCGTGGGCCAGGCATAGTTGAGGTCGGCACCGAGCTGCTTGGAGCCCATAACGATGTAGGCGCCGCCATAGGCCTTGCGAGTGATGACGGTCACGAGTGGCACTGTTGCCTCGGCGTACGCGTAGAGCAGCTTTGCACCCCGCCGGATGACGCCGGTCCACTCCTGGTCGGTGCCGGGCAGGTAGCCCGGCACATCCACGAGGGTCAGGATCGGGATCGAGAACGCGTCGCAGAAGCGCACGAACCGACTGGCTTTCTCTCCTGCCTCGATGTTGAGGGTCCCGGCCATCGCATTCGGCTGGTTCGCCACGACGCCCACCGCTCTCCCCTCGACCCGGCCGAAACCCACCACGATGTTCGGCGCGAACAGCGGCTGAGTCTCGAGAAAATCGCCGTTGTCAACGATGTGCTCGATGATCGTTTTCATGTCGTAGGGCTGGTTCGGGCTGTCCGGAATCACTGTGTTCAGCTTGCGGTCGGCATCCGTCGTTTCGAGTTCGACGTGGCTTTCATAGACCGGATGCTCGGCGAGATTGTTGTCGGGAAGAAAGCTGAGCAGAGTGCGCGCATAGTCGAGAGCGTCATCCTCGTCGGCAGCCAGCCAGTGCGCAACGCCGGAACGACTGTTGTGGGTGAACGCCCCGCCGAGTTCTTCCATGCCAACGTCTTCGCCGGTGACGGTCTTGATCACGTCGGGGCCGGTCACGAACATCTGGCTGGTCTTATCGACCATGATCACGAAGTCCGTGAGGGCGGGGGAGTAGACGGCACCGCCGGCGGCCGGTCCCATGATGATCGAGATCTGCGGGATGACGCCGGAGGCTGCAGTGTTGCGTCGGAAGATCTCGCCGTACTTGCCGAGCGCCACGACGCCCTCCTGGATGCGAGCCCCGCCTGAGTCGAGCATGCCGATGATCGGGACACCGGTCTTGAGGGCGAGATCCATGACTTTGATGATCTTCTCGCCCGCAACCTCGCCAAGCGATCCCCCGAAGATCGTGAAGTCCTGGCTGTAGACCGCGACCTGGCGACCGTGGATGGTGCCGGTACCGGTGACGACAGCGTCACCGTAGGGTCGCTTGTTTTCCATTCCGAAGGCGTGCGTCCGGTGGCGAACGAATTCATCGAGTTCGACGAAAGATCCATGATCGAGCAGCTGTTCGATACGCTCGCGGGCGGT
>JAYTTG010000233.1:0-1828 GCA_043745175.1 Microbacteriaceae bacterium | reverse complement strand
CCGACGGCGACCTGCTCCTTGCCCTGGTAGCCGGAGAGCAGCTGGATGACCTGCTGGCGCACGCGGTTCAGGTCGGCGCCGAGCTTCACGAGCACCTGCGCAGCGACACCTTCACCCTCGCGGATGAGCCCAAGCAGGATGTGCTCGGTACCGATGTAGTTGTGGCCGAGCTGCAGCGCCTCGCGCAGACTCAACTCGAGAACCTTCTTCGCACGGGGCGTGAAGGGAATGTGTCCGGTCGGCTGCTGCTGGCCCTGGCCGATTATGTCCTGGACCTGCTCGCGCACGGCGTCAAGCGAGATGTTGAGTGACTCGAGCGCCTTGGCAGCGACGCCTTCACCCTCATGGATCAGACCGAGCAGGATGTGCTCGGTGCCGATGTAGTTGTGGTTGAGCATCTTGGCTTCTTCTTGCGCCAAGACGACAACCCGGCGGGCTCGGTCGGTAAAACGTTCGAACATGTTTGCTCCTCTGGCACCTAAGCAGGTGTGGTGCCGTTATAGAGAGAATAACCAGCGGACCCTGCGAATACTGCCCCTGTTCGCCCTCGGCGTGACGGCATCTATCGCGCCTTTCCGAACGCCCTTCCGAAAACGCAGGAGATTCGACAGTAAACGGCCCTCCCCGCGGCATCCCGCGCCATTCACTGGCGAATCTCCTGCGTTTTCGGCGCTTGCCCCCCTGGGGTCCGGGCATTAGGTTATCGATTATCGTTATTATCGATTATCGTTAGGAGATCAGCGTGTCGCAGACCGACCAACTCGCCGGAAAGGGTGCGGTCGTCGTCGTGGGCCGCATCGTCGTGTGGGCCTTCTTCGTGTTCGCCTGCGCTGTAGGACTGTTTACTCTTGTGTTCGGGCTGACCGGCGCCATCACGTCGCTGGCAGCAGGCTCGACGCCGCTGACCTTGGCGCTCGACCACGCTCTTCCCGCGGCTGCCGACCGCGGATCGGCCACGATAGTCAGCGGCGGATACGACTCGGCCTCGATTCTCGTCTCCGACCTCGACGCTGGCACCGTCGTGCTTGCAACTGTGGCGCGCATCGCCGGTACCCTGACGCAGGCCGCGATCGCGTCATCCGTCGCCATGCTCGCCTGGCGACTGCTGGGGGGACGCACCTTTCGGCGGTCCCTGAGCCTCACCATTTGTTTCACGGGTGCGCTGCTGTTAATCGGCGGACTTGTCTCCGGCGGTGTCGGCATGCTCGCATCCTGGATGGCCGCCGACCAGCTGAACGGCAACAACACGGGCGGCGGGTTCTGGCCGATCGTCGGTACGGTGGATGGCACGCCCCTCGGCATCGGCGTCTGCCTCTTGCTCGTCGGGCTCGCCTTCGAATACGGCGAGCGCCTGCAGCACGACATCGAGGGGCTCGTCTGATGGGCGCGACACGAGCCCCCGGAGATTCCGGCCGAGCGGCCCGCGTGAGAGCCGCGGCACGAACCGCCGTGGCGGCATTCGGTCCCAATTACCGTCGGGCCCACCTGGAATCGCGAGGACTGGGCGTGGTCGCTTTCACGCGAAACATCGCATGGTTGTCGATTCTCGGCGGCATCCTCGTCAGCGGGTACACCGTTATCTCGGACTTTTTCGCCCGTTCCGTGCCGCTCAGCCTGCCGGTCTACACATTCTGGCCCGTTCTGCCGCCTGGAGCTTCAATCACGGGGGGCCCAACGGCACAGGTCACGGGTGGGGGCTTCGTTAGTGCCCAGGTGTCCGTATCCGGACTCGACGGGGCCACCCGCGCTTGGCTTGCCGGCAGCGCACTGCTTCAGGGCTCGACCATCATCATGATCGCGATAGTGGTCATGACTCTCTGTTCGACGC
>JAYTTG010000232.1:0-1836 GCA_043745175.1 Microbacteriaceae bacterium | reverse complement strand
CTCTGGACGCTCGCCTTCTCGCTGCCCATCCTGTTCACCGTGCCGGAGATCAGCGTCGAGAACCGCCGGGTACGGGTCGGATTCTTCCAGTCCTATGTGGTGCTGTTCCGCGACATCGCGAACCTCTGGCGCGAGAGCCGCAACACCGTGCTCTTCCTCATCTCCAGCGCCCTGTTCCGCGACGGCCTGGTCGGCGTGTTCACCTTCGGCGGCATTCTCGCCCAGGGCACCTTCGGATTCTCCAGCAGCCAGGTCATCATCTTCGCGATCGCCGCTAACGTGGTCGCCGGTGTGAGCACCCTGATTTCCGGCCTGTTCGACGACCGGTTCGGTGCCAAGCCGGTGATCGTGGTGTCGCTCGTCGGGCTGATCATCGCCGGGCTCGGCGTCTTCTTTGCGCACGACCTCGGGTCGAACGCGTTCTGGGTTGGCGGGCTCATCCTCTGCCTGTTCGTGGGCCCGGCACAGTCCGCGAGTCGCACCTTCCTCGGCCGAATCACCCCGGCGGGACGCGAAGGTGAGGTGTTCGGCCTCTATGCCACCACCGGTCGCGCGGTGAGCTTCCTCGCGCCCCTCCTGTTCACCACCTTCGTCGCCGTCTCCGGCGCCCAGTACTGGGGCATTCTCGGGATCGTGATCGTGCTGTTGGTGGGTCTCGTACTGCTGATCCCGGTGAAGGCTCGGTCGAACTAGTCACCACAGCGCGCGCATGACAGGCTGATGTAATGATGTCCACTGCCGACAAGGCCGCCCTGCTCACCTCCCTCCACACCCCCGGTACCCCGCTCATCGTCGTAAACATCTGGGATGCCATCACCGCCCGGATCGTCGCCGAGCCGAAGGGGGTCACTGCTCTCGCGACGGCCAGCCACGCCGTCAGCTTCGCCCACGGTGTGCCCGACAATGAGGGCCTCACCGTGCAACAGGCCCTCGAGGCCGCGCGCATCATCACCGGCGCCGTGACAATCCCGGTCTCGGTCGATTTTGAAAAGGGCTATGCAGCGGATGCCTCGGGCGTTCGTGACAACGTGGCGCGGTTGATCGAGGCGGGGGCCGCGGGCCTCAACATCGAGGACTCGCTGGCGGCGGCATCCGGTCCCCTTCGCGATCTCGAGAGCTCGGTGGCTCGCGTCGCCGCCGCCCGGGCCGCCGCCGACGCAGCCGGGGTGCCGCTCGCGATCAATGCGCGTGTCGATGCCCTGGTGAGTAACCCGGCCGACTGGGCCGGAGCGATGGAGCGTGCCAACCGCTACCTGGATGCCGGCGCCACGAGCATCTTCATGCTTCGGCTGCCCACCGAGGGGCTTGTCGAGCGGGCCATCCGGGATATCCACGGCCCGGTGTCGGTGATCTCCAACCCCACCTCGGTGTCGCTGAGGAAGCTCGCCGAGCTGGGCATCGCCCGGGTGAGTTTCGGACCGGGTGTGCTCGGTCTCACCCTCGCCCACCTGAAGAAGGCCGCGATCACCCTCACCGCACTCGGTGACTACCCCGAGGAACTCGGCTTCGAGTACTGAAGCCCGCTCATCGGGTGAAACGCGAGCCGCTGGTCGAGGAGGGGAGGGCCACTGCCCGCTACCCTGTGCTCATGACCGATCAGCGCCCTATCGGCTTTTGGCTCAAGCTAGTCGACCGCCTGATCGACGAACGGTTCGCCAACACCCTCGAGGAGCACGGTGTGACCCGCCGTCAGTGGCAGTTGCTCAACGTGCTCTCCCGTGGGTACGCCACCGGTGCGCAACTGGATGCCACGCTCGCGCCTTTTCTCTCGGCGATCGATGACGAGACCGTCAAGGAGCATCTTGCCGAGCTCGTGGGCAGCGGATGGGTCCTGCT
>JAYTTG010000231.1:0-1838 GCA_043745175.1 Microbacteriaceae bacterium | reverse complement strand
GGAACGGCGATGGCCGCCCAGTCGGGCTGCGAGTAGACGTCGATCGTTTTGATCGGGGAACCGTTCGAGCGAGCGAGAAGGGCAGCCGATCCAGCGGTCGAGCCGATGTCGATTGCACCCGAACGCAACGCAAGATTCGCCGCGCTCGAACCAGCCGACTGAACCCAGTTGACCTTCACCCTTTCGCCGAGTTTGGCCTCGAGCCAGCCTTTGTTTTTGATGATCAGGCTCAGCGGGTTGTAAGTCGCGAAGTCGATGTTGAGCACGGGAGCGCTCCACTTCTCGACGGTGGACGCCGCTGTTGTTTTCGGCACTAAAGCAGAGCCCTCCCCGGCACAGCCGGCGAGCAAAAGGCCGACCGTAGCCGCAAGGGCCGCGAGACCAATGAAATTCTTATGCATGCTGTTTTCCTCTGTAATCGGGCGGGAAGAGTGAGTGCTTTTTTGCTCAGCTTGGCTGCGGAATGACCTGATGATGACGCTCAACGCCCAGGCCTTCAAGAAGCTCAGAGCGGATGCGCGCGAGTTGGGCATCCGCGCGATCCCGCGGCCGGGCGCCCGGCACGTCCACGATTCGTACGATGCCGGATCCGCTGCCCGGAGCGGTCCCCGGGGCCTGGCCGAGGAGCACAACCCGGTCGGACAGATAGAGCGCCTCGTCGACATCGTGCGTGACCAGCATGATCGTCGCCGGTTCGGCGGAATGAATGTCGAGGAGGAGATCCTGCATGGTGAGCCGAGTCAGCGCATCGAGAGCACCGAAGGGTTCGTCGAGCACGAGCACACCGGGACCGCGGGCGAGGGCTCGGGCGAGAGCCGCACGCTGTGCCATTCCGCCAGAGACCTGGCGAGGGCGAAGTTGGCTCGACTCGTCGAGCTGCACGAGGCGAAGGAGCTCTGTGACTCTGGACTGTCCGGTGGCGCGATCCGTGCTGCGGGGCAAACCAATTTCGACGTTTCGCACGATCGAACGCCACGGCAGGAGCCGCGGCTCCTGAAACGCAATGGCGCAACGCTGGTCGATGCCGACGAGCGCGCTACCGTCGATGCGTACCTCGCCGGAACTTGGTGCATCGAGCCCAATGACCTGCCGCAGCAGTGTCGACTTCCCGCAACCGGAGGGACCGATGAGCGCCACGATCTCGCCGGGAGAAACTTCGAGCGTCACATCGGTGAGAACCCGCCGAGCAGGTATCCCGCGTTCGGATGCCGCGAAAGACCGGCTGACTCCGCGGAGCGACACCGACAACGCAGGAGCGTTGACGGGGCGAGCGGGAGATGAAGTCGTCACCTCACGAAGCTACGGTTCCGATCATCCCGAATCGAATCGAGAGGTAACGAAGCGAAATATATCGAGACCCGCCAGCACCATCGCCGTATGGGACAGTGACTACAGGCACCGGGGACGCCAGGGCCGTGAACGCTAAGCGCGGGTCTGCGCGATCCGTCCCAACAGGCCGTTGACGAACCCGGCGGAATCCGCGGTGCTCAGCGACTTGGCCGCTTCCACAGCCTCGGAGATGGCCACGCTATCGGGGATCTCGTCGTTGAAGAGCAGCTCCCAGATGCCGATGCGCACGATCGCACGATCGGTTACCGGCATGCGGTTGATCGTCCAGCCCTGCGCGTAGGTCTCGATGAGCTCGTCGATCTCATCGCCGTGGTCGCCGATCCCCTCGACAATAGTGCGGGCGTAGACCCAGGAGTTCCACCTGTCGGGTTCGTTTTTCGCGCGATCCGCTTCGAGGGCGATCGCCGCATTCAACGAGATTTCGCGCAGGTCGGCTCCGTAGAGAAGATCGATTGCGCGCTTTCGCGCTTTGGTTCGCGCACCCACTA
>JAYTTG010000230.1:0-1838 GCA_043745175.1 Microbacteriaceae bacterium | reverse complement strand
GCACCGGCAGCCCTCCGGACTGCGCCGAGACCAGGCGACGGATGGCCGGCCGCAACGCCGGCGCGCAGACCAGCACCGCAGACATCCCGGTGCCCTCCACGCGGGCGACTACGTCGCGCACCGAGCCGAGCAGCGACTCGAGCGCGTGCTGGTCGATGATGATCTGGGTGCCGAGTTCCGAGGGGCGCAAACCCTCAAGCATCGACTGCTCCAGTAGCGGATCGATCATGATCACGTGCAGGGTCTGGCCGTCCAGGTGCCGCGCGCTGAGAGCCGGACCGAGTGCCGCGCGGGCAGCCTCGATCAGGCCCTCTGGATCGGACGAGACCTTCGCCCGCAGCGAGAGCGCCTCGTAGATACGCGGAAGGTCGTTGATCGCCACCTGCTCGAGCAGCAGGCCCTGCAGCACTCGCTGCACCTCGGCGAGGCTCAGAAGACCGGGCACAAGCTCATCAACGGCGGCGGGGTTGATCTCCTTGACACCCTCGGTGAGGACGCGCACGTCTTCGCGAGTGAGTAGGCGCGCGGCGTTGCCCATGATGATAGACGAGAGGTGGGTGACGACGACGGAGACGCGGTCGATCACGGTTGCGCCGGTCATCTCGGCGCTATGGCGCATCTCGCTCGGGACCCATTTGCCGGCCAGTCCAAACACGGGCTCGAGGGTGACCGCACCAGGGAGCGGATCCAGGGCCTCGCCGAGCGCGAGCACCTTGCCAGCCGGGGCAATGCCGCGGCCCGCCTCGACTCCGGCGATGCGGATGACGTAGGTCGCGGGCGGAAGCTCGATGCTGTCCCGAGTGCGCACGGGCGGCACAACGAGACCCATGTCCATCGCGATCTTGCGTCGGAGGGATCGCACGCGGGAGAGCAAGTCGTCCGAGGCATCCGAGACCAGGTCCACCAGGTCGGGGGCGAGAAGGATCTCGAGGGCGTGCACGCGCATCTGCTCGATGAGGTTTTCGGTGGTGCTGCCGCCGGAGGGGTCTGCGATCGCTGCGGTCTCAATCTCGAGCTTCTTCACGGCTTCACGGGCCTTGATGCGCTGGGCGATGAGGATGAGCGAGAGGCCTACGATGAGGAACAGGATGATCGGCATGCCGGGTATAAAGGCCATCAGGATCGCCGCGACGCCCGCGATGATGAGCGCGTACCGGGACTGGCTGAGCTGCGCCCCGGCGGTGGATCCCATGTCGGACTCGGCATTCGACCGCGTGACGATCATGCCGGTAGAGACGGCCATCAAAAGCGCCGGGATCTGCGTGACGAGTCCGTCACCGATGGTGAGCAGCGTGTACTTGTTCACCGCGTCGCCGATAGACAGGCCGCTCTGGATAACGCCGATGGCAATTCCGCCGACGATGTTGATGATGATAATGATGATTCCGGCGATCGCATCGCCCTTGACGAACTTGGAGGCACCGTCCATCGCGCCATAGAAGTCCGCTTCGGCAGAGACCTCGGCCCGGCGCTCGCGGGCCTGCACATCGGTGATCAGTCCGGCGTTGAGGTCGGCGTCGATGGCCATCTGCTTGCCGGGCATGGCATCGAGGGTGAAACGCGCACCGACCTCGGCGACTCGCTCGGCACCCTTCGTGACCACCACGAACTGGATGACGACGAGGATGAGAAAGATCACGGCGCCGATGATGATCGAGCCGCCGACCGCCACATGACCGAACGCACCGATCACCTCGCCCGCGTAGCCGTTACCGAGCACGAGACGCGTCGAGGCAACGTTGAGGCCGAGGCGGAACAGCGTCGCCACGAGCAGCAGCGAGGGAAACACCGAGAAATCGAGCGGCTTCTTGACAAACATCGTGGTGAGAAGGGTCACC
>JAYTTG010000229.1:0-1841 GCA_043745175.1 Microbacteriaceae bacterium | reverse complement strand
CTCGCCCCGGTCAGCGGCGTCTTCGCGGCCCAGGAGATCAAGCCACAGGCGCGGATGCTGGCCGAGGACCGCGGCATCCGCTGCCTGCTGCTCGACTACGACGCGATGCGCGGCCTCGACGACAGCCACCATCGGCTGTTCTAGTTACGTGCCTGAACCGTCGAATCGCGATCAACTCCTAGGCTTGCGACAGTGACGACAAACTGGAGCTGCTTCCTCTTCGACCTCGACGGCACGATCATTGATTCGGCGCCCGGCATAACGGCGAGCCTCGCCTGGACGCTCGAACGTCTCGGTCGCCCCGTCCCCACGCACACCGAGCTGCTGGCGTACGTTGGTCCGCCGATTCTCGACTCGTTCCGTGATCTCGCGGGCATGACGGTTGACGAGGCGCGGCATGCCCTCGAGGTGTATCGCCCGCACTATTTGCAGACCGGCATCTTCAATAGCTCGGTCTATCCCGGCGTTGCAGAGCTGCTCAAGCGGGTGCAGGAGAGCGCCATCCCAATCTCGCTCGCGACCTCGAAACCCGAGCTCCCCGCAACCACGGCCCTCGACTACTACGGGCTCGCACGCCACTTCACCGTGATCACCGGTGCATCGCAAGACGAAGTACGCAGTCGCAAGGCGGATGTCGTAGCCGAGGCACTGCGCCGACTGGCGGCGATCGGAGTGGACACGAGCAACCCCGTGATGGTCGGTGACCGCGAGCACGACGTTCACGGGGCAGCCGAGCACGGGGTACCGACGATCTTCGTCGAGTGGGGCTACGGCACGGTGGCCGAGCAGGTCGGCACCATCGCTGTGGCCGCCACCGCGGAGGAGCTCGGTGCCCTGCTGCTTGGCTAATGATCCCCGCTCAGCTGGGGCAGTGCAGCTGCGTCGGGCGGTCGGTCCGCCGCTCCACGTCATGATCGGCCATCGCCCGCCCACAGAGCGGGCATGCCTTCGCCTGTGTCGGCGGCAGCGGCTCCTCGTCGTAGGGTCCGAGCGGCGGCGGGCCGAGATAGGGCAACAGCCGCCGGTTGAGACGGTCCCACCACGGGGCTTTGGCAATCATTTAAAACTCCTTAGTGCACTAATCAATAGTGTACTTGCTAAACTGGAGCAATGGACCCACTCGCCCTCGACCGCCAGGTCTGCTTTGCTCTCGCCGCCGCCTCACGCAGTGTCATCGCGCTCTACCGCCCGGTGCTGCAGCCGCTCGGACTGACGCATCCGCAGTATCTGGTGATGCTCGCCCTGTGGGAACACAGCCCGCGTACCGTCCGTGACATCGGCGCCACACTGCTGCTCGATCCAGCGACGCTCTCGCCACTGCTCAAGCGACTCGAGGCGGCGGGCTTGGTCTCGCGCACCCGCAGCGTCGCTGACGAGCGCGCACTTGACGTGCAGCTGACGGTGGATGGTACGGCCCTCCGCTCCCAGGCCCAAGAGGTTCCCCCACAAATCATCGACCGGCTCGGGCTTCCCGTCGCCGAGCTCGAGCGCATCCGCGACGACTTGACGAAGCTCATCGAAGCCGCAACGGTAGAGGTATGACACCTCTCTCGATTCTCTTCATCGGCGGCACCGGCACGATCAGTTCTGCGGCGAGCGCCCGCGCTCTCGAGGAGGGACACGAGGTGACTCTGCTCAATCGCGGCCGGTCCACACTGCGTCAGGTCGCGGCCGGGGCCGAGGTGCTCGTCGCCGACGTGCGGGATCCTGCCTCGGTGACGGATGCCCTGGCTCACCGGGAATTCGACGTCGTCGTCGACATGGTGGCGTTCACCCCCGAGCACGTCGCGCAAGACATCGATCTCTTCACCGGACGGGTCGGGCAGTATGTGTTCATCTCC
>JAYTTG010000228.1:0-6712 GCA_043745175.1 Microbacteriaceae bacterium | reverse complement strand
CAGGGAGCGATCTCGGCCGCAGACCCGGTGAGCACGTTGATCACTCCACCGGGCACATCGCTCGTCGCGAGCACCTCGCTCAGGCTGATCGCGGCGAGGGGAGCACGTTCGCTCGCCACGACCACCACCGTGTTGCCGCTTACCAGGGCGGGTGCGATGACACTGACCAGCCCGAGAAGACTCGACTCCTGCGGCGCGATGATCGCCACCACACCGGTAGCCTCCGGGGTCGAGATGTTGAAATAGGGTCCGCTCACCGGATTGCCATTGCCGGCCACCTGCACGTACTTGTCCGCCCAGCCTGCGTACCAGACCCAGACGTCGATGGCGGCATCCACCTGCTTCTGGGCAGCCGACTCGGAGAGTCCCTCGCTGAGGCGTAACTCGTCTACGAATTGGGCGCGACGCGCCTCTAGCAGCTCCGCGATGCGGTAAAGCACCTGGCCGCGGTTGTAGCCGGTGGCCCCGGCCCAGCCGGAGCTTGCGGCGCGGGCCGCGACGACAGCATCCCGGGCATCTTTGCGGGATGCCTGTGCCGCATTCGCCAGGAACACGCCCTGTGAAGTGGCGACCGGATAGACGCGACCGGATTCGCTGCGCGGGAACTTGCCCCCGATGTAGAGTTTGTAGGTCTTCGGCACGGCGAGGCGGGTCATTTGGATGCTCCCTTGGTGAGCGCGGTGGACGAGGAACCCCGACCGGAGGACTCGAGAGCCGCACCAGCCAGATACGCCGCGAGGCCGTGACGGCCGCCCTCACGGCCGTAGCCCGATTCCTTATAGCCGCCGAAGGGGCTGGCTGGATCGAACTGATTGAAGGTGTTGATCCAGACCACTCCGGCGCGCAGCCTATCCGCTACACCGAGCACCCGGCTGCCGTTCGAGCTCCAGATTCCGGCCGAAAGGCCGTAGGGCGTGTTGTTCGCCTTCGAGATCGCCTCCGCTGGGGTGCGGAAGCTCAGCACGCTGAGCACCGGTCCGAAGACCTCTTCCCTGGCAATGCGATGACTCGTGGACACGTTGGTGAAGATGGTCGGCGCGAACCAGAATCCGTTCTTCGGAATCTCGCAGTCGGCGGTCCAGCGCTCGGCCCCCTCCTGTTCACCGATATCGGAGAGCTCGCGAATGCGTTCGAGTTGGGCGCGGGAGTTGATCGCCCCGATGTCGGTGTTCTTGTCGAGCGGATCACCGAGGCGCAGCGTCGAGAGTCGCGCCTTAAGCCGGTCGACCACCTCGTCCTTCACGTTCTCCTGCACCAGCAGGCGGGATCCGGCGCAGCACACGTGACCCTGGTTGAAGAAGATGCCGTTGACAATGCCCTCGATCGCCTGGTCCATCGGAGCATCGTCGAACACGATGTTCGCGGCTTTGCCTCCGAGCTCAAGGGTGAGCTTCTTGCCAGAGCCTGCCGTGGAACGGGCGATGGCGCGACCAACCGCGGTCGATCCGGTGAACGCGACCTTGTTGACATCCGAATGATTCACCAACAGTGACCCGGTGTCTCCGGCGCCCGTGATGATGTTCACGACTCCGGCCGGGAGGTCGGCCTGCTGGAGGATCTCGGCGAAGATCAGTGCGGTGAGCGGCGTGGTCTCTGCGGGCTTGATCACGACGGTGTTGCCGGCGGCGAGCGCCGGGGCGATCTTCCAGGCGAGCATCAACAGCGGGAAGTTCCACGGGATCACCTGCGCGGCGACGCCGAGCGATCGCGGGTTCGGTCCGAGTCCGGCGTAGTCGAGTTTGTCGGCCCAGCCCGCGTAGTAGAAGAACCACGCGGCAACGAGAGGCACGTCGACATCCCGCGACTCCTTGATCGGCTTGCCGTTGTCGAGGCTCTCGGCGACGGCGAGTTCACGGGCGCGTTCCTGCACGAGGCGCGCGATGCGGAAGAGATACTTTCCGCGGTCAGCGCCCGAGAGCTTCGACCAGGTGCGGATGTAGGCGCGGCGGGCCGCGGCGACGGCGCGGTCGACATCCGAGGAATCTGCCGTGGCGATCTGGGCGATCTTCTCCTCGGTGGCCGGCGAAATTGTCGGGAAGGACTCACCGTGCCCGTCCGAGAATTCGCCGTCGATAAAGAGGCCGTAGCTCTCGCGCAGGCTGAGGATCGCCGTGGACTCGGGAGCCGGAGCGTAGTCGAGGAAGCGAGTGGTTTCAGGCATTGTCGTTAGTCCACCGTTACGTAGTCGGGGCCACTGTAGTGGCCGGAAGTGAGTTTCTGACGCTGCAACAGCACGTCATTGAGCAGGCTCGATGCCCCAAACCGGAAGAGATGCGGCTGCAGCCACTCCTCCCCAACGGTCTCGGCGACGGTGACGAGGTATTTGATCGCGTCCTTCGAGGTGCGGATGCCCCCGGCCGGCTTGACGCCGATCCTCTCCCCGGTGAGGCGGTACCAGTCGTTCACGACCTGCAACATGAGGAGTGTGACGGGAAGGGTCGCAGCGGGGGCCACCTTGCCGGTGGAGGTCTTGATGAAGTCCCCTCCGGCCAGGATCGCGAGCCAGGATGCCCGGCGCACGTTGTCATAGGTGGTGAGCTCGCCGGTCTCCAGGATCACCTTGAGGTGGGCGGAGCTGCCATCCTCACGCCGGCACGCCTCCTTGACGGCGACGATCTGGTCGAAGACGAGTCCGTAGCGGCCGGAGAGGAACGCCCCGCGGTCGATCACCATGTCGATCTCGTCTGCGCCGAATGATACGGCGTCCTTCGTGTCGGCGATCTTCACCGGGAGCGAGGCACGCCCACTCGGGAAGGCGGTGGCGACCGCGGCGACATGGATGCCCGACTCGCCGCCCGCTGTTCCCAGCGCCTCAACCGCATGCGGGACCATATCGCCGTAAACGCAGACCGCGGCGACACGCGGCGTAGACAGGTCGGACGCATCGGGGATCATCGCTTTGGCAACGAGAGACTGCACCTTTCCGGGGGTGTCCGAGCCTTCAAGCGTCGTGAGGTCGATGAGCTCGATGATCTTGTCGAGTGCCCAGGCCTTTGACGTGGTCTTGATCGAGCGAGTGCCGAGCGAGGCGGCGCGGGCCTCGAGGCCCACGGCATCCACCCCGGGCAGTCCCTCGAGATGCAGCCGGAGGCTCTTCTCGGTGAGGTCGCCACCGATGAGCTGGATCGCACGCTCGGCGGGGGCGAGGGATGTCGCCTGTTCGATGGTCACGGTGTCAGCTTCTTTCCTGGAATGTGGCTTTCGGAATCTGGTTGGTCGAGAACGGCTTTCGCGGTCGCCTCGTCGGTGATGAAAACCGAGCAGAGCGAACTCGAGACGATTGCGCGGGCGATCGCCCGCTTCGGCTCGCCCGAGATCACCGCGATTGCCAGAGCTGCCGACCGAAGCTGCGCCAGGGAAACCCCCACGGTACGCCCGTCGAGCTCGTTGTCGACGATGTTGCCGTCCGCGTCGATGTAGCGGCCAACGACGTCGCCGACGGCGCCCCGGCTCACCAGCTCCGCGACATCACCGGGACTGAGGTAGCCGCTGTCGACCAACACGGAGCTCGCATCGGCCACGCCGGCGCTGTACAGATAGGCGGATGCCGCCGCAGCTTTCTCAAGCACTCCGGCAACAGTGCGGTCGGCTTCGATCGCGAGTCGGGTCTTGCGGTGCTCAAGAATCGCCGGGCTCGGCAACAGCGTGGCCTGCCCTCCGCCGGTGCGGGCGATCATGACGGCGGTCGACGCCGCGGACCCCGCTCGTCGATTGAGGCTCACACCCCCGTTGATCTGCACAACGTCGACGCCCCTCGCCCAACCCTCAGGGAGGTGCTCTGCGATTGAGTCGAGGGTGCGACCCCAGCTCACACCGAGCGTTGTCGGCGGCGGACGCAGGGCGCGCAGGTAGTCCGCTGCCGCTTCCGCAACCCGGTCAGCGACGCTCGATCCTTCGGCGGCTGACGGCACCACCACGGCATCCAAAAGCGAAAAGCGCGCGCACAGCTCCCGTTCCATCGACAGTTTTCGCGCCCGGGGGTGAACGACTTCGATTCGAACGATGCCGAGTTCGCGCGCCTGGGTAAGCAGCCTTCCCACTTTCCAACGGGTGAGTCCGAGGAGGGCGCCGATCTCATCCTGGGTCTTGTTGTCTTCGTAGTACAACTCGGCGGCGCGAACGGAGAGCATCTCTCCCGTCGTGGTCACAGCACACCCCCGTCTAAGTCGATTACCCAACGCTATGCCGTCGTCGGGCCCATTTCAACATCTGAGCATTAATTGCTCATGTGAGCAGAGTTTCCGCGTTGACTGCGCAGGTGAGCGTGAGGTCAGCGAGGAGAGTTCACGGAGCGACTGGAGGTGCCACCAACACCGGTGGTGCCATCAGATTGTTCGTCAAGATTCGTCCAGTCGACCGGATGCCCGTGCAGCAGTTGCTCGAGACGGTTGAGGCTGGTCTGCCACTCGTCGCGCATCTTCGTGGCGAAGGCGGGCTCGATTCCGGCAACGACTCGCAGCGTCAGTTCGGTGCTCGATCCCCGCAGTCCTCCGGGGATGCTTTCGAGCATGCACTCGATGATCCCGCGATTATCCGTCTCGATGCGGAGGCGCCGGGGAGCCTCGAACTCCACGACCATGCCAGCTGTCGATTGTCGGGCATCGGTGCCGGGCCAGAGGATGTGGAAGCGGGGCGATTCGGTGGAAAATATCCGCACCTCGCCCAGCCACCCGGCGAGCAGATCCGGGTCGATGAGTGCATCCCAGACGATAATCGGCGGCAGATCGATCGTGCGCGTAAAGATCAGGTTGGCGACGGGCACGTGACAAACTTTACGCCGCGAGCAGTCCCATAAGCTGGTGCCATGACGACGAAGACGCCGAATCGGGCCGCAGCTCCGGCTGGCAGACCGAGGCCGCGACCCGTCGTGATCCTTGACACCGTGGTCGCGTCAACATTCAGCCTCGTCGGCCTGATCTTCATGCTCGCATTGGCGAGTTTCTACGCCAACCAGTTCATCGTGCCGGTGTTCGGCATTCTCACGAAAATCCTCTCCGTGCTCTCCTGGTTCGCCGGCACGGCACTATTCATCCTCTTCGAAGTCCGCGGGCGTTACGCGTTTTACTGGCCGCTGATCGGCATCGTGGCGATGTTCGCGTTCTACTATCTCGTGCTATTCATCGCATCGCGGGTCACCGCATGAGCTCGTCGTACGCATTGGCCGTGGACGTGGGCGGCACGAAAGTGGAGGCGGCCCTCGTCGATCCCGCCGGCGTCGTGCTCGCCAGCAGCCGGTTTCGGGCGCCCACCGGCGCGGATCGGGACTCCGACGCACTCGCCCTTTCCGTCGACGAAGTTGTCGCTCTCGCTGCCGCAGCTCTCCCGAGCGGAGCGGCCCTTGTGGGTGCCGGTATTGGTTCCGCGGGGCCTGTGAATGAGATTGAGGGGCGCGTCTCCCCCCTCAATCTCGGAGTCTGGCGGGACTATCCATTGCGCGACCAGGTAGCCGCCGCCCTTCCCGATGTCCCTGTCGTTCTGCGCATGGACGGCATCTGCATCGCGCTCGCGGAACACTGGGTGGGTGCCGGCCGCGGCTATGACAACGTGATGGGCATGATCGTCTCCACCGGAATCGGGGGCGGCCTGGTGCTGCACGGCAACACGGTTTCCGGCCCCACCGGCAACGCCGGTCACATCGGCCATGTTGAGGTCGCGGGCTTTGACGATCCCTGCCTGTGTGGCGGAATCGGATGCGTCGAGGCCATTGCCTCCGGTCCCAAGACTGTGGCCTGGGCACGCCGCCAGGGCTGGACGGGAACCACGGGAGAGGAGCTCGGAGCGAGCTTCCGCGCGGGCGATCCGATCGCCGCCGCGGCGATCGAGCGTTCCGGGCGTGCCATCGGGCAAGTCATCGCCTCCGCGACATCCCTCGTCGACCTCGAGATCGTGGCGATCGGCGGCGGTTTCTCACAGGTGACCCCGGTCTTGTTCGACCACATGCGCACCGCAATCGCCACGCGCTGGCAGTTTGGTTTCGTCACCAAGGTGAAAGTGGTTCCCTCCGGGCTGTCGAGCGACGGGCCACTCATCGGCGCCGCAGCGCTCGTGCACCGCACCGAGGTAGTCAGCTGACCGGACCCGAACGACGCTGATCACTCGCTTGGCGCCGAAGCCAGCGTTGGCGCTGCCCGCGAGCCAGCCAGCGGTGGATCCGGTCCGCTACGCGCGCGGCCCGATCGGGGTAGTTCGTGCCGACACCCCGAGCAGCTCGCGCACCCTGGCCTCGTCGAGGGTCATCTGGGCGACCAACTCGCCAACGCTCGCAAACTTCTCCATGCCGCGGATGTATTCCACGAAGGCGATCTCCATGGTCTTACCGTAAAGATCGAGGTCTTCGTCGAGTAGGTGGGCCTCGATCTGCTTGTCGGGCACCCCGACGAAGGTGGGGTTGTTGCCGATCGACACTGCTGCGGGAATGATGCGACCGTCGACGGTCGCATAGGCGGCGTAGACCCCGTCGGCTGGCACGAATCCCTCGACTGCGCGGGCGAGGTTGGCAGTGGGATACCCGAGCTCACGGCCACGGCGCTCCCCGTGCACCACAATCCCGCGCACGCTTGCCTGGCGTTCTAGGAGGGTCGCCGCTTCGGCGACACGCCCCTCGGCCAACAGGTCACGGATCCAGGTGGAGGAGATCACCCGGTCACCGAGCGGACGGACGGCCTCGATCATCCGCACCTCGAAGCCGTGCAGGTGACCGAGGCGTTTGAGC
>JAYTTG010000227.1:0-1849 GCA_043745175.1 Microbacteriaceae bacterium | reverse complement strand
TGCCGAGTACACTGAAAAAGGACCCGCACCGACGGGGAACTGTCGGGTAAGCGGGCTACTCACAAAGGAGATCGCACTATGGCCGATTACACTCTGCCCGAGCTGGGATACGACTACGGAGCACTCGCTCCCAGCATCAGCGGCACCATCATGGAGCTTCACCACTCCAAGCATCACCAGGCCTATGTGACCGGAGCCAATGCGGCTGTCGCGGCCCTCGCGGCCGCCCGCGACTCCGGTGACCTTGCCAACGTCAACAAGCTCGAGAAGGACCTCGCCTTCAACCTCGGTGGGCACGTGAACCACTCCATCTTCTGGACAAACCTCTCACCGGATGGCGGCGACAAGCCGGTCGGACAGCTCGCGTCCGCGATCGATGACAACTTCGGATCCTTCGACAAGTTCACGGCACACTTCACCGCGGCCGCGCTCGGCGTGCAGGGCTCCGGTTGGGCCGCCCTCGTCTGGGACTCGATCGGCGAAAAGCTGCTGATCAGCCAGTTCTTCGACCAGCAGTCGAACTTCGCGGCCGGCACCGTTCCGGTTCTCATGCTCGACGTCTGGGAGCACGCGTACTACCTCGACTACAAGAACGTGCGAGCGGACTATGTCAAGGCGTTCTGGAACATCGCCAATTGGGCGAACGTGCAGAAGCGTTTCGACGTCGCTCGCGAAAAGACGAACGGCCTGCTGGTACTGTCGTAGCAAATCAGCGTGGTGTGGCCGGGTTCGTCCCGGCCACATCCTTGCTCTCATCTGTTTTCCTCTACACCCCCCATGAAGTCGCGCCGACGGCGCCTCAGCAACAGGAGTCCCCTTGACTGTCAAGATCGGTATCAACGGCTTCGGCCGCATTGGTCGCAACTACCTCCGTGCGGCTCTCGCGCAGGGCGCCGACCTCGAAGTTGTCGCGGTCAACGACCTCACCGACCCCAAGTCGCTCGCGCACCTGCTCAAGTACGACTCCGTCGCCGGGCGCCTGTCTGAGGACGTATCGGTCGACGGTGAGTTCATTGTTGTCGGCGGCAAGCGCATCAAGGTTCTCGCCGAGCGCGATCCAGCGAACCTCGGCTGGGGCGCCCTCGGCGTCGACATCGTGATCGAGTCGACAGGTCGCTTCACGAACGCGAAGGATGCAGCCAAGCACATCGATGCCGGCGCCAAGAAGGTCATCATCTCTGCTCCCGCGACCGGAGACGACGGCACCTTCGTGATGGGTGTCAACGAGCACCTCTATGATCCCGCCACCCAGCACATCCTCTCCAACGCGTCATGCACCACCAACTGCCTCGCGCCGCTGGCAAAGGTGTTCATGGAGGCCTTCGGCATTGAGCGTGGCCTCATGACCACCGTGCACGCCTACACCGCCGACCAGAACCTGCAGGATGGTCCGCACAGCGACCTCCGTCGTGCCCGTGCCGCGGCGCTCAACATCATCCCGACCTCGACCGGTGCCGCGAAGGCCCTCGGGCTGGTCGTTCCCGAACTCATCGGCAAGCTCGACGGCTACGCGCTCCGCGTGCCAGTGCCCACCGGTTCGATCACCGACCTCACGATCGAGGCCAGCCGCAACGTCACCGTCGCTGAGGTAAACGCCGCCTACAGGGCGGCGTCGGAGAGCGGCCCGCTCAAGGGCTTCCTCAGCTACACCGAGGATCCGATCGTCTCCAGTGACATCCAGGGCGACCCGCACTCCTGCATCTTCGATTCCGGCCTCACCAAAGTGATCGGCAACCAGGTCAAGATCGCTGGCTGGTACGACAACGAGTGGGGCTACTCCAACCGTCTCGTCGACTTCACCGAGTACGTCGCAGACCGCCTGTAAGGCAGCCGGATGACGCTCCGCACG
>JAYTTG010000226.1:0-25340 GCA_043745175.1 Microbacteriaceae bacterium | reverse complement strand
CGAGGTCGTAGTACTCGAGGTCGATGTCGAGGTAGGGGTGGATCAGGGTGTCCTTGATCTTCTGCCAGATGATGCGCGTCATCTCATCGCCGTCCAGTTCGACGACAGTCCCCACTACTTTGATCTTTTCAACCTGGCTCTTCGGCAACCGATTCTCCTTACCCGACGGGGCATTCTGCGCACCGCATGCAAGCTTACCGGTTTCCGAAAAGTATCTCGACATCGAGATACTTTCCGGACCAACGACGACTTGGACTACCCCGAATCGGCGCCGGGGGTTAGCCTGTGCTCATGGCTGAACTGAGACTTGAAGAGTTGTCGGCGAGAACAATCGTTGCCGCCAACAGCCTCACGCTTCGACGCGGGCAGGAGCAGTTTGTCACTCCCCCGTCGTACGCGATCGCGGACGCGTACCTCAGCCCCGTGACATCCTGGCCACGGGTCGTGCTCGACGGCGACACGGTGGTCGGCTTCATCCGGGGCAATTTCGACCCGGAGGCCACCCAGGAGGAATTCCGCAGTTGCATTTGGCGCGTCACCGTCTCGGCAGACGCGCAGGGCACCGGGGTGGGGCGCTTCGCCGTGTGGGCGCTCGCCGAGGAGGCCCGCCAACGCGGCTTCGACCGCATCACCGCCGTCTGGGAAGAGGGCGAAGAAGGACCGGAGCAGTTCTTCCTCCACACCGGCTTCACCGTGGTTGGCGAGACGCAGTACGGCGAGAAGATCGGCGAGCTCGGGCTGTGATCAGATTCTTGAGGGCGGTCGGGAAATCGGTCCTGCGCATCCTCACAACGGTGCTCCCCGGAATCACCGATCGTAACGCTGAGCCGGACCGTCCGACGCCCCGTCCACCGGAGTACCGGCCATAGTCGGGCCCTCAGACGACTTCGTCTCCCGGGTGCTCGCAGTGGTCGAGTCGATCCCGAGCGGTCGGGTGATGACCTACGGCGACGTTGCCGCCGCCATCGGGTCGCGCGCCGCCCGGGCGGTCGGCCAGACCATGGCCTACTACGGTTCGGATGTTTCGTGGTGGCGGGTCATCCGGGCGAGCGGGCTCCCCGCGGTCGATCACGAGTCACGGGCCCTCGAGCATTTCCGGGCCGAGGGCACGCCGCTGAAGTGGTCGGCATCCGGGCTGTGCCGAGTCAACCTCGACGCCGCGCGGTACCGGCCGCTGTGACCCTTCGATCTGGCGCACTCGACGATAATGACCGCGAGGCCCACGCGGGAGGTCTCCGTGTACTCTGTCGACGTGTGACGCCCGGCCTGCCTCATGATTTCGATCACCCTGTCGCGCGAAACGAGACCTATCGTCGCCATAATTTCCGCGCAGCCGAGAGTGCAGTGCCGGCCGCGATGGCGTTGCACTCACTAGAGGGAACCCGTACAAAGCAGCCGATCACATTGCAGGTAAGACCGGGGTGGTGCTCCATGGCGACCCCCGCTGCACTCTTGACCTGGTCGGGCTGGTCAGCGAGTGAAAGTTTCCGGTGTTCATCTCACAGAGCACCCCGATCGACCCGGCGGGTGCACGAGTCGGTCCGCCGGATCTGGGACCGCCAGCGCCCGATCGACCGTCCCCCGGGATACTCCGGCCAGTCGCGCTATCTCTCGCTTCGAATGCTCACCCGTCGAGAACAGGTGGCGTATCCTCGCCCAATCATCCAATTCGATGACCTTCCATGATGGTCGGTGGCCCTGTTTTCAGTTGGCGCTCGTGGCCCTATTTTCAGTCGGCGTCAACAGTCCTCCGTCTGCGGGCTCGACCAATCCGCACAAGGTCATGGCGTTGTAGCCGACCGCCGGGATGAGACCGGCGACACCGTTGATTGTCGCTGTCACTACCCGAACCCCCGCCGGTTTCAATTCATTGACCATGATCGCGTAGTGGGGCGATCGTTCCACGGCGGTGTCAGGATCACCGACTGACTCGCGCTCTCGCCGGTGGGCGGCGATGCCCGCGGAACGACGGGAAACGCGCAAGCACCCGGGCAGATTACCCTCGGCCACCATGCCGGCTTTGACGCACTCGCGTCTCGCCTTCCAGAGGGTATCCAGGCGGTCGTTGACCCGGGTAACGGAGGCATTGGCGGCCTCGCTGGCAGTCCGCTAGGGATAGGGCCTCGGCATCACTGGGCAAACGGGTGGGAGTTCATCATCACGCTCAATGAATCCGCCCGTGACAGAGCCCATGAGCGTAGTGAGCACAACCGCACCCCTCTCACCGAGCGCCTTCAAGCGAATCGGATTGTAGTGGGCAGGCATCCGCGCGAAGGGTTCGTAGTGAGTGGTGGTCGCGTCGAGAGCTACCATGCTGTGCCGAACACCGAGATTCCTCCGCCGACGATCACCTGCTCCCAGGCGGTCGCGACTTGGGGCAAACGGCCACTCCGCTTGTCTCCGTGCGACGGTGGGGGAGGTTGAGGGACCGATGCCGATCAACAAGAGGTCGAGGGCCGCGACATGGGCGACGTTGAGGGTCACGAGTACTCCCGGGCCATTGTGGTCAACCAGGACGCGAGATAGTCGGCGAATGAGGCTCGCACGATCAGCAGGAACGCGCCCGCTGCGGCATCAGCGACGACGAGGATGACGCTAGCCTGAGCGAGAGGTGTGTGTACGCTCATGCCGGTCGGCGCCTGTTCCGGGGACAGGTCGGTGGAACAGCCGCCGGCGAGCAGATCGCGGGACTCCGGCCCGGCGAGAGTGATGACGGTGAACTGAGCGCTGGTGTCGACTAGAGCTCCGTTTGCTCTGTCACCGAGCGCCGCCGTGATCAGGCCGCCAAGGTCGCTGGCTGACCGTGTGCTGCTGGTGACCAGAAATTCATCCGGAGCCAGCCAGATGGCGCGTTCGTGCCCAATCGCTCCGACGTGGCGTGGATGTCGCGGTAGTTCGAGCCCGAGTGCGGCTTCGACCGCCGCCGAAGCGGCACTTCCCACCCGCACCCGGAGGTTGAGAATCGTCGTGAATGGCACCTCGGAAAGCAGGATCGCCGGGGCGACGGCAGCAAATCGCGGGGCCCACTCACCCAGCGGACTCTGCCTTGACGCTATCTCAACCATCTCGCCGTGTCCCCTCCGGGTCGAATAGGACCGGACCGGTTACGGTGACCGGGACCACCGAGCCCTCAGACCAGGCAAACAATCGCTCGCCCATCCGGCCGCGCCCGCCCTTCACGAGGGCGAGTGCAAAGTGCGACTCGAGGGCGCTACTACGATAGGCGCTCGAGACATGCCCGAGCATTGGCATCGGAAACGTGATTTCCGAACTGTCAATAATCTGCGCGCCCTCAAGAATCCGGTCGCTCGGATTGACCGGCAGCAGCCCAACGAGCTGTTTGCGATCGGTTCGCTCGTTGAACGCCCGGTCAAAGGATCGCTTGCCGATAAAGTCGATCTTCTTCTTGGACACGGCCCAGCCCAGCCCAAGATCATGCGGGCTGACCGTTCCATCGGTGTCCTGACCGATGATTGGATAGCCCTTTTCGGCACGCAACACATGCATCGTTTCGGTACCGTACGGGGTGATGCCACATTCTTCACCGGCCGACAGCACTGCTTCCCAGAGCGCACGACCATGCCATCCCGTCACGTTCAGCTCGTAGGCAAGTTCGCCCGAAAAGCTGATCCGATCCACCCGGCCGGCGATTCCGGCGATCGTCGCCTCCCGGCTCGCCATGAACGGGAACCCGCCAACACTCACGTCGAGTTCGGGGGAAAGAATGGCCAATACCTGTCGGGAGAGCGGCCCAACCAGAGCAATGGTGACCCAGTGTTCGGTGATGGATGCGGCGAACACGCGCAGCTCCGGCCATTCGGTCTGCAGCCACTCCTCCATCCAATCCAGGATGGCGGCGGCGTTACCGGTCGTGGTGGTCACGATGAAGTGATCCTCCGCCAGCCGGATAACGGTTCCGTCGTCTTTGACCATTCCGTCCGGCGAGCACATGACGCCGTAGCGAATCGATCCGATTGCCAGCGAGCTCATGAGATTCGTATAGAGCAGGTCGAGGAAGATACCGGCGTCGGGACCCTGCAGATCGATTTTGCCGAGAGTTGACCCATCGAGGCAGGCAACGGTTGTCCGCGCGGCGGTACATTCCCGCATCACTGCCTCCTCGATTGTTTCGGTACCACGCGGGTAATACCGGGGACGCTTCCACTGCCCAACATCCTCGAATACCGCACCGTTAGCCAGATGCCAATCGTGGATCGCGGTGCGCCGGATCGGGTCGAACAGGCTCCCGCGGTCGGTACCCGCGAGGGCGCCGAACGCGACAGGGCTGAACGGCGGGCGAAATTTTGTCGTGCCGAGCGCCGAAACCGTGATTCCGAGCGCAGCCGCCACTACGCCGGATCCAATCACCCCGGAGGTCTTGCCCTGATCGAGAGCCGTCCCGAGCGTCGTGTAACGCTTGACGTGTTCCATCGAGCGGAGTCCGGCGCCAGTAGCTCGAAGAAGTTCACTCACCGTGACGTCGCGCTGTACGTCGACAAAGCGCCGATCGGGCGTTACCAGCCCGACCGGCGCGGGAACAGCCCAGACCTGCTCGGTCGGCTGGAGTGCAAACGCACTGATAGTAACCGGCGCGTCAAAGCTCGCCGTGTTGACAATGCCGACTTCGGCCAGCGCGACCCGGGCGGCGGCGGCTCCACCGGCAAGAGACGAGTCGAGGTCGGATTGTGCGGCCGCAAGCCCGGCGAGGTGCACCCCCGTCACGGGACCGGCAGCGACGAAGGTCGCCAGCTCCTCGTCGAAGCGCAGCTCGCCGGCAGCCTGACTGAACAGATGCAACACCGGATTCCAGCCCCCCGACACCAGGAGGAGATCGGCATCAAGCACGGAAGCTGAGGTCGAGTCAGCCGTGGAGTCCGCGTTCGGCCAGGCAACAAGCTGCACGCCGCGAACCTCGCTCTCCCCCAGTGCCGCCGCGACGGCCTGGCCGAGACGAAGCGTAACGCCGTGCTCTCGGCAGACGTCCTGAAGCACGCCCGACAACTCTGCGCGAGTGTCGACGACGGTCACCCGAGCCCCGGCCGAGGCCAGGGCGATCGCCGCGGTATAGGCGGTGTCGTTGGTCGTGAAAACGACGACGTCATCCCCCGCGAGCACGGCATAGCGATGCAGGTAGGTGAGCGCCGAGGAGGCCAGCATGACACCCGGAAGGTCATTATTGACAAACGCGATCGGTCGCTCGTAACCGCCGGTCGCGAGGACGATCTGCTTCGCGCGAATACGCCAGATCCGTTGGCGCGAGCGGTGACTCTCGCTGGCGACGTGATCCGCCCGATGCTCGACAGCAAGCACAAAGCCGTCATCGTAAATACCAAAGGCGGTGGTGCGCAGAAGAATCCGAACCGACGCAAACAGAGCAAGTTCTGCCACGACCGCGGCCACCCAGTCCGCGCCGGGGGCGCCGTTGAGAAGCTCACCATAGTCGAGGAGGGAGCCGCCAGCGCGGAAATCGTCGTCGACCAGGATGACGCTGGCCCCGGCCCGAGCGGCAACAAGCGCGGCGCTCAGTCCGGCCGCACCCGCACCGACGACCAGCAGGTCGGTATGCGCGTGGCGAGCGTCGTACCGAGCGGGATCGACCGTTGTTGACAGGACGCCCTGGCCGCCGAGACCACGCGCGGCGAGACCTTCGGTGAGTTCGATTGTGGTGGCAAGGAGCATCGGCTCGGGGAATGGCTGCTCGACCTGCACCAGAGCGCTCGACTCCTCAGTGCCCGCCGAAACGATCCCCCGTGCCCTGCCGAGTCGGACACTTGAGCTGAAACTCTGCACCCCGGCTCCGAGCAGTGCGGAAGCGAGGGTGTCCCCCTCGAAGCCCGCGTATTCGATATCGCCGAAACGAAACGTAATGGGTGTGAACCGATCGATGGCGCCCCCGGTCGCCAGTCGTCGCGCGGTCACTGGGATTGCCCCGTCGGGACAAGTGCCGCGATCTCTGGGCGCGGTGCATCCGGGCGGTAGACCACCAGGAATCGGTAGGTTTTGGTGTCGCGAACGGCGTTGAACCATCGACGGCACCCGCCACCGTGGAACCAACGCTCGGCGAACGGCCCCTTGGGGTTGTCGCGGAAGAACAGGTACTCGGCCCACTCGGCATCGCCGAGTGTGGCCGGTTCCGCCGGGTACGGCACATGGGCCTGGCCGCCGTAGTGAAATTCCAGCTCCTCACGCTGCCCGCAATTGGGGCACGAAATTAGTTGCATGGCTCGAGTCCTCTCAGTGGGCGACCGCGGCGGCGCCGTGCTCGTCGACGAGCGCCCCGGTCGTGAATCGGTCGAGCGAAAAGGCCTCGATCAGCGGATGCGGTCGGTCATGAGCAACCGTGTATGCGAAGGTGTCGCCGACCCCCGGGGTTCCCTTGAATCCCCCGGTACCCCAGCCACAGTTCAGGTACAGTCCCTCGATGTCAGTCAGGCTGACAATGGGTGAGGCGTCGGGCGTAACATCCACGATCCCGCCCCAGGTGCGCAGAAGGTGCGCCCGAGAGAAAATCGGGAACAGCTCGATCGCGGCGGACATCTGACGCTCAATAATGTGAAAGGCACCGCGCTGGCCGTAGCCGTTGTAGGCGTCGACACCGGCACCCATCACCAGCTCGCCCTTGTGTGCCTGCGACACGTAAACATGCACCGCATTTGACATTACGACCGTCGGGTTCACCGGTTCGAGCAGCTCAGAGACGAGGGCCTGGAGCGGATGCGACTGGATCGGTACTCTGATGCCGGCGAAGGCCGCAACAACAGAGGTGTGCCCGGCGGCGGCGAGCGCCACCCGGCTTGCGCCAATGGTGCCCCGCGTAGTCTTCACCCCGGTCACCCGGCCATGCTCGATCACCAATCCAGTGACCTCACAGTTCTGAATCAGATCGACGCCCAGCGCCGCTGCAGCTCTCGCGTACCCCCACGCCACGTAGTCATGTTTGGCGATGCCGGCGCGCGGTTGGTAGGTCGCCCCAAGCACCGGGTAACGCACATCAGGGGAGGTATTGACGATCGGGCAGAGTTCCTTAACGCCCGCGGCATCCACCCACTCCGCGTCGACCCCGTTCAGCCGGTTAGCGTTGACCCGTCGCATGCTGTCGCGCACATCCTGCAGGCTATGCGCGAGGTTCAGCACCCCGCGCTGGCTGAACAGCAGGGGGTAACCGAGATCCTCCTCGAGCCCCTCCCAGAGCTTGAGCGAATGCTCGTAAATTCCCGAACTCTCATCCCAGAGATAGTTCGAGCGGATGATCGTGGTGTTGCGCGCCATATTGCCGCCCCCCAGCCAGCCCTTCTCGAGCACCGCGACATTGGTGATGCCATAGCGCGAGGCGAGGTAATACGCCGTGGCAAGGCCATGACCGCCGCCGCCGACAATCACGACGTCGTAGCTCGACTTCGGGTCAGGGTTATTCCAGAGGAAGTCGGGATGATCGGGAATTGCGCTGCCGGGGGCTCCTAGCATCGGATTTTCTCTCCCTGCGGATCGAAGGCCGGCTCAACCCCAACGGTCGCCGGAATGCGTCGGCCGAAGTAGCTGATTTCTACGGCAGTACCTGGCGCCGCGAGTGCACAGGGCAACCAGGCGAGGGCGAGGGGAACACCGAGCGAGTAGCCATACGCGGCCGAGGTGACGTAGCCGACCACCTCGTTGTTGTGGAATACCGGTTCTGAGCCGAGCACGATACCGTTCGGCTCATCGATGACGAGCAGGCTCAGTGCACGCTCGGGCGCTGGGGCCGCGGCGAGCGCCTCTCGGCCGATGAACGCGGGTTTCGCCATCCGCACCGCGAACCCCAGCCCGGCCTCGTCCGGCAGGTGGTCGTTGGTCATGTCGGACCCAAACGAGCGGTACCCCTTTTCGATTCGCAGCGCATTGAAGGCCCCCCGGCCCGCGGCGATGATGCCGTGCCCGGCCCCGGCCGCCATGAGCGTGTCCCAGAGCTGAAGTCCCTGGTCGGCCGAGCAGTACAGCTCCCAGCCAAGCTCGCCGACGTACGACAGCCGCATCGCGGTCACCTCGACCAGTCCCAGGTAAGCGGTCTTCGAAGTGAAGTATTTGAAGCCTTCGTGGGAGAAGTCGACCTCGGTGAGCGACTGCACGACGGCTCGCGCCTTCGGCCCCCAGATGCCGATGCAGCAGGTTCCCGGTGTCGTGTCGCGCACCTGCACAGCGGTACCAGCAGGTAGTCGACGCCGCATCCAGTCCAGGTCGATTGCTCCGTTGGCGCCGACCTGGTATCGCTCGGGCCCAAGCCTCGCGACTGTAACATCGGAGTGGATGCTGCCGTTGTCACCGAGCATTAGACAGTAGGTGACCGAGCCAATCGCACGATCGACGTTGCCGCTCACGATGCACTGCAAGAACTCGGTGGCGCCCGGGCCGCTGACCTCAAGCCGCTTCAACGCGGTCATGTCATAGATAGCGACGTCCGTTCGGGTGATCGCGGCCTCGGCGGCAACAGTCGGCGACCAATACTGACTGGCCCAGTCATCCGGTGTCGGGATGTTCCAGCCGGTGTTGCGCGCGCTGTCGACCAGACCATCATTTGCTGCGTACCACTGCGGTCTTTCCCAGCCGTTAGCCTCGAGAAACATTCCACCGAGCTCCTTCTGGCGCTGGTAAAACGGAGAGGTGCGCATAGGCCGGGAATGTTCACGGGGTTGCAGCGGATGAATGATGTCGTACACCTCAACAAAATTCTGGCTGTCGGTCGCTTCGACGAACTGTGGCGAGAGCTGGAAGGCCTCGAATCGGTTGATGTCGCAGGCGTGCAGGTCGAATGATGACTGGCCGTCGACGATCCACTCGGCCATGGCGCGGCCAACCCCCGCCGAGTGGGTGACCCAGACGGCCTCGGCGAACCAAAAACCATCCAGGCTCGGATGAGGACCGAGCAACGGCATGTTGTCGACGGTGAAGGAGAAAACGCCGTTGATCGCGTCCACCAGAGGGGCCCCGGAGGTTGCGGGCAACAGGCGCGCACTCTCCTCGAGCGCGAATTCGAAATCGGCGGGAGTGAACGGCAACACCGACGGCATGCTCCCTTCCGAGCTCCAGTGCGTGAGCTCGTCGGCACCGACGGGCATCGGGCGGTGACGGTAGGAGCCGATCCCGAGGGTCTCACCGTTTTCCCGGTAATAGAGGTCGGCATCCTGATGGCGCAACACTGTTCGGGTCGCTTCGGCGCGGTGGCCTGCAAGAGCGGGAAGCGGGGCGGTCCAAGCGAACTGATGGGCGAGCGGCGTGAGCGCCAGGCGCTGACCAACCATTGCAGCTATCGTCGGCCCCCAGATGCCGGCACAACAAACCACGATATCGGCGGTGAGATGACCCTGATCGGTGTCGACCCCGGTGACCCGGTTGCCCTCGACAGTGACCCCGGTAACCTCGTGACGGGAGAGCACTGTCGCGCCACGAGAGACCGCCCGATCAAGTTGCGCGGCGATCGCGCGTAGTGATTTAGCAATGCCGTCGCTCGGGACATAAAGCCCACCCTTCACCGTGTCGCGATCAAGCAAATCCCACATTGCAACCGTCTCGGCCGGGTCGAGCAATCTCGCGCCGGAAACTCCCCAGGCCTGCGCGTAGCCGAGACGACGGCTGAGCTCGCTCAGCCGCTCCGGAGTTGTCGCGATCTCAAGTCCACCAACGCTCAGGTAACACGGATCGCCTTTCCAGCTCAATAATCCGAGCTTCTCGACGGTGTACTGAGCCAGCTCGGTCATGATCTGGGTTCCATTGGTCTGGAAAACGACCCCCGGTGCATGCGAGCTCGATCCACCGGCAGCCGGCAGCGTGCCGGCGTCGACGACGGTCACGTTCGTCCATCCCTTTGCGGTGATCTCATCCGCGAGCGCCGCCCCGACGACGCCGCCGCCGATGATGATGACTGATGGAGTGGTCATCGCTTCTTCCCCCTCGGGCCAATTGTTTCGCTATGCACAACTGAGTTCACTATACGCAACAGTTGGCGTTCAATGCCGTGCCAAGTTTCTGGTCGATCCGTGGATACTGACGGTGGTGCAGACCGGGCCGCCCGAGGAGCCAAACCGAACCCCTTCGGTTCGGCTCGGTTCGGCTCCGTTCGGTTCATTTCAACTCGGCGCGACGGTTAGGTCACTTAATCCAAGCGAGCACGATCTTCTCGTTCGCGTCGACCCACTTCTTGGCGGCAGCGGCCGGGGTCATCTTGTCTTGGGCGATGTACTTCGCGACAGTGTTTTGATCGTGGTTGGTCCAACTGAACTTCTTCGCGAGGGCAGCGGCAGGCGAACCGGACTTATCGAGCTTCGCGGAGATCACTTTACTCAGGGTGTAATCCGGGTAGTCACATGCCACCTTCGCCGCATCCGCATCACATCCGGTGGTGTACTTCGGAAGCGCCACTTTCTTCAACCCAACCTCAGAAATGAACCACTGCGGCTCGTAGAAGTAGCCAATCAACCAGGTCTTATTCTTTTCAGCAGCGCGGAACGACTGAATCAGCGCGGTCTCCGAGCCGGAATAGATCACCTTGTAATCGAGTTTCAGGTTGGTGACCAGCGCAGCATCATTGGTCACAAAGGAGGGGTCCCCATCAAGCAGTTGCCCCTGTGATCCCGACTCCGACGTCGCAAACTGAGCGCCGTATTTGTTGAGATTGTTCGAGTCGAGGATGTCGGGATGCGCGGTCGCAAGCCACGGCGGAACGTACCAACCGATCTTCCCGATATTGCCAGTCGGACCGGCATCAACAGCGACTTTCTGGTCGGTAATATAGGTCTTCGCCAGGTCCTCGTGACCCCAATTCTCGATGATCACATCGACCGTTCCGTTGGCAAAACCCTGCCAGGCAACCTGCTCGTTGATGGTCGATTGCTTGATCGTGCAGCCCAGCTTCTTTTCGGCGACATAAGTGAAGACGGCCGCGTTGGCTGTGTATCCGACCCAGTCGTTCATCGCGAGGTTGACCGTGCCACATTTCGAGGCAGCACCCCCTGTTCCCGCCGTGTTCAGTGAGCTGCTGCACCCGGTCGCGAGCAGCACAGTCGCTGCCAATGATGCGATGCTGGCGATTACTCGTGAGTGCGTGTGTTTCAGTACCATTGTGATCCTTTCTCAGTGCGTTCCAGGTCGTAGTGCGGTGAAAACCCGGGTTGGGCGTTCGGATGAAAACAGGGTGCCGCGGCGCGCAGCTGCCCCTTGAGTAATGCGATCGAGCATTATCCCGAGCATGACGATCGCGATACCGGCGGCGAGTCCCTTGCCAAACAGGGAGTTCTGGCTAAATCCGGCAACCACGTCGTAGCCGAGCGCTCCGCCGCCAACGAGGCCGCCGACCACGACCATCGAGAGCACGTAGATAAGTCCCTGATTGGCGGCGAGAGTAATCGAGGATGCCGCGAGTGGAATCTGAACTTTCGTAATGGTTTGCCATGCGTTGGCGCCATTAGACGTGGCTGCCTCGACTGTCTCGAGTGGTACGTGTGAAATCCCCTCGGCGATAATTTTGATCGCAACGGGCGCGGCGTAGATGATTGCCGCGACAATCGCGGTGAACCGTGAAGGCCCGAACAGACCGAGGAACGGCACGAGATAGACGAACGCCGGCATGGTCTGCGCGGCATCGAGACCGGGTCGAAGCCAGCCGTCTACTCGCGTCGACCGACCCATGGTCACACCAACCACCAGCCCGAGCACCATCGTGATCACGGTTGCGATGATCGTGGAGGCGAGGGTGATCATCGCGTCCTCCCACAACCCGACGGAAATGATCACTCCGAGACAGACCGCCGAGATGATCGCGGCCCGAAATCCACCGACCGTCACAGCGATCGCCAGCACCACGATAATCACGATGAAAAACGGTGATTCGGTGAGCAGACTCTGGAACGGATTAATCACAGCGATCGTAATTCCGTCTTTGACGCTCGCGGTAAAGACGGAAAGAGCTGATTGAATCCCTGCGCTAATCGTGCTGATTGAAATACTCAGGCCATCACCGATGCTGACCGCAGCAGGAAACTGTGCCGCCCAAAGCACACTGCGAGAGAGAAAGACCGCGGCAATCGTGAGAGCGAGCCCACCTCCGAGCGCGACTATCCGCTGGCGACGGCGACGTGGATTCGAGTGCCTGGCCGAGATCTCGGCGCGCTGGCTCGCGGCGGTGGTCACCCGGTCAAGCACAATTGCCATGATGACGATAGCGAGTCCCGAGACGAAGGCTCGGCCGACGTTGAGCGATTGCAAGGACTGCACTACCAGCTGCCCAAGCCCCGGAGCGGCGATCAGCGCCGCGATGGTCACCATCGCGAGGGCGGCCATAACCGTCTGATTGAGCCCAATCACCATGGAGTTGCGGGCTAATGGCAGCAGCACAGTCCACAGCCGCTGCCGCGCGCTGACCCCGAGAGAATCGGCCGCCTCTGCGATCGTCGCGGGGACGGTGCGGATGCCGTGGGCAGTGAGCCGAATGATCGGCGGTACCGCGTAGATGATTGTCGCAATGACCGCTGACGCCGGGCCGATCAGGAAGAGCAGTGCAAGCGGGGCGAGGTAGACGAACGACGGCAGCGTTTGCATGAAGTCAAGAATCGGAGTGAGGATGCTGTCGACTCGCTTGTTGAGTCCGGCCCAGACTCCGAGAGGGATACCGATCAGCACCGAAAAGATAACCGCGGTGAGGGTGAGCGAGAAAGTCCACATTGCATCGGTGAACACGCCAAGAACGCCAAACGCGAGAAAACCGAGAGCGGTAAGGATCGCGACCTTGACGTTGCCAACCGCCGCGGCGATCCAGGTCATCACGGCGACAACACCAAGCCAGCCAATCTGGGGAAGCTGGAGTCCGATCTCGGTCTGCACGAAAAGCTGCGAGAAAATCGAGGCGACCCAGCCGATCCCCCCGCGAATACTGTCGAAGACGTGGACGAAGAGTGGGTTACTGTCACGGTTATCACGCACCCATGAATTCACGTCGTTCAGCCCTTGGTGCAGCGGCGTCAGTTGAGCGCTTTGTAACGGTAACGTCAACACTCCGTTGAGCAGCCGCCAGCTGATGAGCCAAAACGCGAGCACGATGACAAAGGTGTAGACCCAGGACGGAATGACGCGCCAGGCCGCCAGGCGTGGTGCGGCGATTCGTTCCGCTTCGGTCAGCGCCATCAGCCGACTCGTCCCGCCCCGGCCATCGGAGGCGCCAATGGTTTCGCCGGGAGCACGCCTGCAATTTCCCGCAGGATGGCGTCGCGATCGACCACCCCAATCACGGTCTCACCGTCAGTGACGCGCACGGCGACGGAGGAGGCGAGCACGGTCGGAATCGCGTCAGCGATGACGGTATCGGCGGCCAACGTCGGGCCATTCGATGGAAGCCCCTCTGGCACCGGAGTGGTGATCCACTTCAGCGTGAGCACCTGGGATCGGTCGACATCGGAGATAAAATCTGCCACGTACTCATCCGCCGGGGCGCCCACCAACTCGTCCCCCGTGCCGATTTGCACAAGTTCACCGTTGCGCATGATCAGGATGCGGTCGCCGAGCTTGAGTGCCTCGGAAAGATCATGTGTGATGAACACCATTGTCTTGCCCATATCGCGGTGCAAACGGATCACTTCCGCCTGCATGTCCCGTCGAATCAGCGGGTCCAGTGCCGAGAATGGTTCGTCGAAGAGCAGCACATCGGGGTCGGAGGCGAGTGCCCGTGCGAGCCCAACCCGCTGCTGCATTCCTCCCGAGAGCTGGTCGGGAAAGCGCTGCTCCAGTCCGTGCAGGCCGACCAGGTCGATGACCTCGCGGGCTCGCTCGTAACGAGCTGCAGTGGCGATGCCGCGGATTTCAAGGCCGAACGCGATGTTGTCAAGCACCGAGCGAAACGGAAGCAGCCCGAAATGCTGGAAGACCATCGAGACTCGCCGACGCCGAACTTCACGAAGTTCTTTCGGGCCGAACTGCGTAATGTCCTGCCCCTCGAGCAGCACTTGTCCAGCGGTCGGCTCGATCAGCCTGGTGAGGCAGCGCACCAAAGTGGACTTGCCCGATCCGGAAAGTCCCATCACCACAAACACCTCGCCGCGTGCGACATCGAAGCTGATGTCGCGAACCGCGGTGACGCACCCCTTCTGTTGGAGAATTTCGGTCGCGCTCAGCCCGGCGAGGGATTCATCGTTCGCAACCTCATGCGCGTTCGGACCGAAAACCTTCCAGAGATTGCGCACTGAGAAATCAACGTCGGAGCCCGTGCGTTCGCTCACGCTGCCCTGCAGTGTCGTTGCGCTCATGATCCGCTCCTTGCTCGATCGACTACGGGGAAATCTGAAGGGTGGTCATGGCCCGAACCAGTGCTGTGGTGTCGGTCTGATGTTCTGCCAAATATGTTTGATCTCGCGGTATTCCGCAAGACCGGTGGGGCCGAGTTCGCGCCCGTTACCGGATTGACCAAAGCCGCCCCACTCGGCCTGCGGCACGTAGGGGTGGTAGTCGTTGATCCAGACCGTTCCACAGCGCATGGCACGGGCAACCCGCTGCGCACGCGAAGCATCCGAGGTCCAGACGGCGCCGGCAAGTCCGTAAACGGTGTCGTTCGCGAGTCGAATCGCCTCCTCCTCGGTACGGAAGGTCTCGACGGTGAGCACCGGTCCGAACGCCTCGTCACGGGTGACCACCATCCCGCTCGTGCAGTGATCGAGAATCGTTGGGGGGTAATAAAAGCCCGCGTTCAATGGCTCGTTGCTGGGAATCACCCCGCCACAGCGCAGCACGGCTCCCTCGGCGATCCCGAGCTGAACATAGGCGTGAACCTTGTCGCGATGGGCCGCGGAGATCAACGGTCCGGTTTCGGCGTTCGAGTCGAACGGACCACCGAGTCGGATGCGGCGTGCGCGATCCACCACGGCATCCAGCACCGCATCATGAATTTCTTCCGCAATGATCAGCCGCGCACCGGCGGAGCACACCTGACCGGAATGTAGGAAGACGGCGGTGAGGATGTAGTCGACCACCGTGTCGAAATCGGCATCGGCAAAAACAATATTGGGATTCTTGCCACCAAGCTCGAGGGCGACCCTTTTGACAGTCGCGGCCCCCGCCGCCATTACGAGCCGTCCCGTGGCAAGACCGCCGGTGAACGAGACCAGATCAACCCGCGGATCAGAGCTGAGTACGCTGCCGACCTCGGCCCCCGTGCCGGTCACCAGATTGGCGACACCGGCGGGGAGCCCCGCCTCGGCGAGAGTGTCCATCAACAGAATTGCAGTTGACGGCGTCAGTTCGCTCGGCTTGAGCACAAATGTGTTTCCGGCAAGCAGCGCCGGCGCGACCTTCCACGACGCCTGAAGCAGCGGGTAGTTCCATGGGGTGATCAGCGAGCAAACGCCGACCGGTGCGCTGATAATTTGACTGATCGCATCGGGATTTCCGGTGTCGACCACCCGGCCAGAATCGGTGCCCGCAATGCCTGCGAAATAGCGAAAGCACGACACGATGTCGTCAATGTCGTATTCGGCTTCAATCAGTCGCTTCCCGGTATCAAGCGCTTCGGCTGTCGCATAGGTCGCTTTGTCGCGGATCAGCAGGTCGGCGACCCGGCCGAGCAACTCCCCGCGCTGGCGTTCGGGAACGGATGACCAGACTGCGCTGTCGAACGCCGCTCTCGCCGAGCCGATGGCGGCTCCGGCGTCTGCCCGACTGCCCTCGATAACTCTTCTGACCGGCGATCCATCCGCCGGGCAGCGGATCTCGCGCAGGCCACCGCCGTCTGATTCGATCCAGACTCCACCGGCGTAAAGACCACCGCGCTCGATCGGCTCGGGCTCGGTCTGCTGCGTCATGGGGATCCATTCTGGGAAGCCATCGGGTATTCACGGAATATTTGTTGCCTGTTCCGCATCACGTCGCGTCTAATGCAACATGCTCCTGCGTGATCACTCTCCAAGTCAAGGGAATTCTGCGGAGCGTCACGATCGGCAACAGAATTTTTACCTTCTCGACACAATCGAGGCAATCGAGGCAATCGAGGCAATTGGGTATGGCTGGCGACCTCGCGGCTGGATCATTCCTCGGGCCGCGGACGATCCCCCTATTTTTCGCCCATGAACGCGTGATAACTCATTCGCGACGACACTTCGGAGGCTGCAGCGAGCAGAGGCGCAATCGTCGCGGAGAGTCGATCACCGGTGAGCCGGAAGCTGGGGCCGGAAACCGACAGCGAGGCAATAACCGTTCCCCCCATGCCACGGATGGGAGCGGCGACAGCGGTGAGCCCGACTTCGAGTTCGTCGGCAGCGATCGAATAGCCGTCCTCGCGCACGAGGGCCACTCTCTTTTTGAGCTCTGCAGGGTCGGCGGTCGTTGACGGCGTATACGCCGGCAGCATGCCGTCGTCACCGACACCCTCGGAGATCACCCGGTCGATCTCAGCGTCAGGCAGCCAGGCAAGAAGCACCCGTCCGTTCGCAGTGGCATGCACCGGGTTGCGTTTGCCGAGCCAGTTGTGAATTTGCAATGCCGAACCACTCGAGGCCTGGTCGAGGTACAGCGTTTCATTGTCAGAGAGCACGACAAGGTTCACGGTTTCGCCGGTCTCAGTGGCGAGTGCACGGCTCGGTGCGCGGCTCTCGGTCACCAGGTCGAGCCGCCCGCGGGTGGCACCGGCAAGACGCACAACTCCGAGGCTCAACTGGTAGCGGCCGCGATCAGAGAGCTGTTCGGCCAGCCCATGCTCTTCAAGAGTCGCCACCAGCCGCGAAACCGTCGACTTGTGCACGTTGAGGGTCTTCGCCATTTCGGTCACGCCCAGATCACCGTCGGCGGCCAGCATCTCGAGGATCAATAGAGCCCGATCGACAGACTGCACGAGTCCTGGCTTCAGAGCGTCAGCGTCGGAGAGGGGAGATTCTGCATCATCCGGGGCCATAGGCGGATACTATCGCGCCCCGCTCCCACCGGTTGCGTCGACGCGAGGTTCGACAGCCGGCGGGAGATCATCGCGTTCCTGTTGCGCAATGTGCACTTAGTTGCGTATTATGCATCGTAGAAAGCGACGAGAGGACTGCCTTGCCACCGTTTCGTGCCCCTGGCCGCGAGTACATCCTCACCCTCTCCTGTAAGGACGGGCCCGGGCTCGTCTATGAGATCGCTGCCTTCCTTCGTCAGTATGGCGCCAACATCATGTCAAGCCAACAGCTCGACGACCGCCGCACCGGGCGATTCTTCTTGCGGGTTCAGTTCGACTTCGTCGGGATCGTTCCTCCGGTCGAGGCACTGTCGACAGCCTTCGCTGAGGTGGCATTGAGAAACGCCATGACCTTCGACCTTGCCGATAGTGCCACTCCGACTAAAACCCTGATCATGGTGAGCAAGTTCGGTCACTGTCTCAATGATCTGCTCTACCGATATCGGATCGGCACGCTGAACATCGAGATCCCGGTGATCGTGTCGAATCATCCGGACTATGCCGCGCTAGCCGAGAGTTACGACATTGAGTACCGTCACATTCCGGTGACGAACACGACGAAGGCCGCCGCCGAGGCCGAACTGCTTGGCTTGATCGCTGAGCACGACATCGAACTCGTGGTGCTCGCTCGCTACATGCAGGTTCTCTCACCAGAGACGAGCCATGAGCTGTCCGGCCGCGCCATCAATATCCACCATTCGTTCCTGCCCAGCTTCAAGGGTGCCAAGCCGTACCACCAGGCGCACGATCGCGGCGTCAAGCTCATCGGGGCGACCGCACATTATGTCAATGACGACCTGGATGAGGGTCCGATCATCGAACAGGATGTGGTGCGAGTGACGCACGATTTCGGGCCGGACGACCTCGTAGCCGCCGGACGTGACGTCGAAACGCAGGTTCTTTCCCGTGCAGTGCAGTGGCACAGCGAGCGCCGGGTCTTCCCGAACGGCAACCGCACGGTGGTTTTCCGCTAGAGCAGGGCTCGGGCCTGTGCCTACTCGGTGGCAGATACCCGCGGCACATGGCGGTAGAACGGCGCGCTGCTCGGCGGCAGCGGTTCGCGCCCAATGATCAGGTCGGCAGCCTTCTCGGCGAGCATCATGACCGGAGCATAGATATTCCCGTTAGTGACATAGGGCATCGCCGATGCGTCGACGACTCGCAGCCCTGACGTTCCGTGCACCCGCATGGTGAGCGGATCCACGACCGCCATCGGGTCGGTGTCAGGTCCCATTTTTGCTGTGCAGGAGGGATGGAGCGCGGTCTCGGCATCACGAGCCACCCAGTTCAGAATCTCCTGGTCGGTCGACACCGAGGAACCGGGCGAGGTCTCGCCGCCGTTATATGGGTCGAGTGTGCTCTGAGTGAGAATGTCGCGTGCGACCCGAATAGCCTCCACCCACTCCCGCTTGTCCTGATCGGTCGACAGGTAGTTGAAGAGGATAGACGGGTGGGTGCGTGGATTAGTCGAGGTGATCAACACCCGTCCACGGGCATCCGAGTACATCGGGCCAACATGCACCTGGTAGCCGTGTGCCTTGTCCTTACCCGACCCGTCGTATCGCACCGAGACCGGAAGAAAGTGAAACATCAGATTGGGGTAGGCGACATCATCGTTGGACCGCGCAAACCCGCCGCCCTCGAATTGGTTGGTCGCGGCCGGCCCGGTGCGGGTGAGCAGCCACTGCAACCCAACGAACGGCATGCGCCACTTCGACAGATATGGCTGCATCGACACCGGCTCGAGGCAGGCGTACTGCACGTAGACCTCAAGGTGATCCTGCAGATTGGCACCAACACCAGGAAGGTCAACGACCGAGGTAATGCCGAGCGGCGCCAGATCCGCAGCATTACCCACGCCTGAGAGCTGCAAGAGTTGCGGGGTATTGATCGCGCCACCACTGAGGATGACCTCGTTCGCCATCACGGTGACGGAACGGCCCCGGCGACGATAATCGACCCCGGTGGCCCGAGTCCCGTCAAAATTCACCCGGTTGACCAGGGCGCCGGTGCGCACCGTGAGATTACTGCGGCGGCGTGCTGGAGACAGATAGGCCCGAGACGCCGATAGTCGTCGCCCCTTGTGCACATTGCGGTCAAATGGCGCGAATCCTTCTTGCCGGAACCCGTTGACATCGTCGGTGCGCGAATAGCCAGCCTGTACTGCGGAATCGAAAAAGGCGCCGAATAGCGGATTGGTAGCCGGCCCGCGTTCGAGCACGAGCGGTCCGCCCTTCCCACGCAGCTCATCTGCGCGGTCAGCGGCTAGACAGTTCTCCATTCGGCGAAAGTACGGAAGGCAATGCGCCCAGTCCCAGCTCGCCATGCCGGCATCCGCTCCCCAGCGTTCGAAGTCGAGCGGGTTGCCACGTTGAAAAATCATCCCGTTGATCGAGCTGGAGCCGCCGAGAACCTTACCTCGGGCGTGGGCGATGCGACGCCCCTTCATATACGGCTCCGGGTCTGATTTGTAGCGCCAGTCATAGAGCGGGTTGCCGCTCGGGAACATGAGCGCCGCCGGCATCTGGATAAAGAGATCCCAGAAATAATCGCGCCGGCCCGCTTCGAGCAGCAGCACTGTCTTGGAGCCATCTGCGCTGAGTCGATCGGCGAGCACACAACCGGCGCTACCGCCGCCGACAATCACATAGTCGAAGGTCTCGGTTGTCATTGCGCGTTCTCTCCTGTGGCTAATCGGTGCGGTTTCGATGAAGATAGGGGGCGATGAGTATCACGCGCGACGAACCGACGCCAGACGGCGCCTCGGGGGGAAACCCCTCCCAGTCCGTCGACCGAGCGATCACAGTTCTGGAAATCATTGCGCGTCTTGGCGAAGCGAGTGTGTCGGAGGTGGCCAGCTCTGTCAACGTTCATCGGTCGACAATCTCGCGGCTGCTCACCGTGCTCGAGGCACGCGGCATGGTGGCGATGGCGGGCGTGCGCGGGAGATATCGGCTCGGTCCGAATATCCTCAGACTGGCCGGTGCGGTCACCAGTCCACTCGATGTGGCCGTGCAGGGCACGGATATCTGCGAGCAATTGGCGGCCAATCTCGGCGAGACCGTAAACATCGCCGTCACGCGGGGTTCCAGCGCTGTCAATGTTTATCAGGCGGCGGGAGCCGCAGCAATCACCGTCGATAGCTGGGTCGGCCGGCCGACTCCCCTGCATGCGACCAGTTCGGGCAAAGTGCTGCTCGCGTGGCTCGCACCGGCGATGGCAGAGGCCGCATTGAGTACCGCCCTCCCAGCGTTCACTGCACAGACCATCACCGACGCCGAGGTACTTCGGCGCCAACTCTCCAGCGTGCGTATTACTGGGTACGCCATGACCATTGGTGAGCTCGAAGTCGGACTGAATGCAATCGCTGCCCCGGTGAGAGGACCGGGAGGGGTGGTGCTGGCCGCTCTGTCCGTATCCGCCCCGAGCTATCGCCTGCCGCCGGAACTCGTACCACAGCTCGCCGCCGAGGTGATCGGTGCCGCCGACCGGATCAGCCGCCGAGTGGGCTATTACGGGTAATCGGAGCCACATTCTCATGTGCTCGGCCTCATGAGGACAACATCGCCCGGTGCCACTCGTGGAACATACTGATGTGATGCTCGGCTGGCACCAGCACGCCGCCGTCGCGATACATGCGTGACGACATCGACGGCTGGGTCTGCTCGCAGGCCTCGAAGTCCTGACTGTTGACGCGGTGGAACAACTCGACGGATGCAGTGAGGTCGGCCCCGCTCTCCACAACACTCGGTGCATACAACCAGTCACACTCGACAATCGTGCGGTCGGCGGCGACCGGGTACATCCGATGGAAAATGATGTGGTCTGGCACCATGTTGATGAAGACCTGTGGCTTGATAGTGATCGCGTAGTATTTGCGTGCCTGATCGGCCGACACCCCGGGAAGCAGGTCGAACCCGGCCGACCCGTCGACGGTGAATCCCTTGATGTCATCACCGAAGGCTGCCCCGTGATTAACAAAGACCTGGGCGGCGAGACCATCGGCAAACTCTGGAAGCACCTCGGTGAGTTCCGGGTGGATGGTGGCGCAGTGATAACACTCCATGAAGTTCTCGACGATGAGCTTCCAGTTCGCCTTCACGTCGTAGACGATACGTTTGCCGACCGCGAGGGTGTCAACGGCGTAGTGATCCAGGTTGGAGATGGTACCGAGCCGGTCGACGACCTCGCTGAGCACGGTGTCCTCAAACGACGGTGGTTCATCGGCAACACACACCCAGATGTAGCCGAGCCATTCACGCACAGCCAGTCGTCGCAGTCCATAGTCCTGGCGGTCGATATCGGGCATTTTCGTGAGGTTCGGAGCTGCGATGAGCTTGCCGTCGAGGTCGTAGGTCCAGGCGTGGTAACCGCATTGGAATGAGCGTTGGCCGCTACTGCTCTCGCCCTGGCAGACCTGCATACCGCGATGACGACAGACATTGAAGAAGGCACGAGCCTCGCCCGCGCGATTGCGGCTCACGATCACGGACTCGCGGCCGACCTGAATCGTCTTAAAGGCACCGGGTTTCGCGATCTCGCTGCTGCGGACGGCACAGAACCACGTTGCTTCGAAGATCTTTTCTTGCTCGAGCGCGAAAATGGTCGCGTCAGTGTACGAATCCCCCGAGAGCGTGCGCATCAGAGATCCGGGCAGCGGGTTTTCGATCTGTTCAATGATCATGCTGGTTCATTCTCCTTGGTGAATTAGCTCTGTCATGGTCTGAATGTGAGGCGCGGCTGAGGTCAGTCGCTTTCGCCACTGGGCGATGAGCTTTGGCTGGTTAATGCCGACCACCGCGACCGGCTCCCCGCCCCGGCGATAAACGGCGAACAGGTCACCAGTATCGATGCCACCAGCCTCGATCGCGACCTCTTCGCCGCCGAGAATTCGACCGGCGAACTGGATGTGCGCTCCACACTGGTCGGACCAGAGGTAACTCGGGCGGAGGGCGCGTTCCGGCATCGTGAGTCCGAGCAGGGCAGCCATCGCGATCGCGGGCCGATCCCGGGAATCTGTCCAGTGCTCGATCCGGTGCGAGTGACCTCGCACTGGGTCGAACCATGCCGAGCAGTCGCCGACCGCGAAAATCCCGGCTGCTTCGGTGGCACCGACCGCAGAACACGTCACCCCGTTATCGAGAGCGAGGCCCGACCCGATGAGCCAATCAACGGCAGCGACCGAACCGACGCCAAGCAACACGATGTCAGCTGGAATCTCTTCACCGCTTGCCAATAGCACCCCGGTGACCCGTTCTGTTCCGAGCACGGCCGTGACCTGCACGCTATTTCGCACCCGTACGCCATGCTCTTCCTGGAGCCGCTGCACCGAATTGGCAACGGTATTGCCGAAGACGTGTGAAAGGGGCAAAACGGATGACCCGAGCACTTGGGCGTTCACCCCGAGAGTCACCGCGGTGGACGCGACCTCCAGCCCAACAAATCCTGAGCCGACTACGACGAGATTCGCCCCCGGTCGCAGCTCAGCACGCAACGCAATTGCGTCATCGATTGTTCGCAGCGTGTGCACGCCGGCCAGAAGCACCGCGCCCTGCCGGCCCGAGGACAGCGGGAGATTGGGGTTCGGATTGCCGAGGGTCTTCGCGAACGAGCCGGTCGCGATCACGACGGCATCCGCGCTCACCGAGCGGCCATCCGACAGCGTAACGGTGTGGCTTATCGTGTCGAGGCCGATGGCCCGAGCATCGAATATCCATTCGGCATTGAGGTCCTCCTCCTCGGCCTCGAGAGCGAGATCAGCGACAGTCGCCGTTCCAGCCAGAAACTCCTTCGAGAGGGGTGGCCGATCATAGGGCCGGTGCTCCTCTCCGCCGATCATGGTGATTCGCCCCGTAAATCCGAGCGCCCGAAGCGCCTTCGCACTGGCGTGTCCCGCCAGACTCGCGCCGACGACGATAACTGAGTCCACCGTCATGGTCATCTTTGGCCCGTGCGCAGAAAACGATCTGGCTCGACCATCAGAGCGTCAGCCCGGGGGTCAGGCCGGGTTCAAGGTCAGAAATTTGAACGTAAATAGCGCCAGCCTCGATCGAAACCACGTGACATCGAACGCCGCGTTTTGCCGGGGGCGCATCCACGCTGCCGGTGCGAAGATCAAACTTGGACGCGTGCAGAGGGCATTCAACCTCGCACCCCTCAACCCAGCCGTCGGCGAGGGAAGCGTCCTGATGGGTGCAGGTGTCATCGATCGCGAACACTTCGCCATTCTCGGTGTGAAACACTGCTATCGGCGGGCTGACGCCGTCGAATCGAATTGCCTCACCAGGAGGAAGCTCGGCGAGAGCGCAAATCCGCATCATCTTCCCCTGTCGCACTAATGACAATTCGATTCGTAGTACGCAACAGAATGAACCGCCGAAGGGCTCCGTGTCAACCGAGAACCGCAGTTTCACGCAAATTACTGCGATTCCCCAACCCTGCAGCCTTCCCTATGCTGAATCGGCACGCGACTCGGTCACTACACCAGCGACTCCCGCCACGCCGCGTGCAGCTTCGCGAAGCGACCCGTACCCGCGATGAGATCGCGGGGAGCGCCATCCTCCACGATGATGCCGTGTTCCATCACGAGCACTCGGTCGGCGATCGCGACTGTCGACAGTCGGTGGGCGATGATGATCGCCGTGCGGTCAGCAAGAAGTGTTTGCAGGCCCTCCTGCACCAGCCTCTCGCTCGGAATGTCGAGGGACGCGGTGGCCTCGTCGAGGATCAGCACGACCGGGTCGGCGAGAAACGCGCGCGCGAAGGAGATCAGCTGCCGCTGCCCGGCGGAGACGCGCCCACCGCGCTTGTTGACATCGGTGTCGTAGCCATTCGGCAGGGACTGGATAAACTCGTGCGCGCCGACGGCCTGCGCGGCTGCCCGGATTTCTTCGGCAGTCGCCTCGGGCTTTCCGAGTGCGATATTGTCGCTAACCGAGCCCGAGAACAGGTAGGCCTCCTGCGTCACCATGACGATCGCTCGCCGCAGATCCTTCGGATGCAGCCGGCGCAGGTCGACACCGTCGAGCGAGACGACGCCGTCCGAGGGGTCGTAGAACCGCGAGATGAGCTTCGCCAGGGTCGACTTGCCGGCCCCCGTCGATCCGACAAGCGCAATGGTCTGTCCGGCGGGGATGGCCAGATCGAAGCGTGGCAGGATCACCCGGTCGGCCTGATAGGCGAACTCCACGTCCGCGAAATCCAGCTCCCCTTTCGCCTGCCAGAGATCGATCGGGCGCGTGGGGTCGGGCACACTCGGCTGTTCCTCGAGAACGCCGGAGATCTTTTCGAGCGCTGCCGTCGCGGACTGGTACGAGTTGTAAAACATCGCCATCTCTTGCGCGGGTGCGAAAAACGATCGCGTGTAGAGCAGCGCAGCGAGCAGGACGCCGATCGCGAGGCCTCCGCCCGCAACCCGCAGGCCACCGACGAGCAGCACCACGGCGAGTGCCACGTTACCGATCAGCACGAGGCCGGGGTCGAGCACTCCAAAGAGCTTGATAGTGCGCAGGTTGGCCAGCCGATAGTTCTCCACGAGCCCCGCGAACTCCGTCTCGTTGCGCTTCTCCTTGCGGAACGCCTTTACCGCACGGATACCGGTCATCGTCTCCACGAACTGCACGATGAGGCGCGCGGATGTCGTGCGCGTCTCGCGGAACGCCTTCTGCGAGCGCACCTGGAACCAGCGGATGAGGAAGCCGAGAGGGACGAGTGAACCGAACAAAACGATTCCGCTCACCCCGTCGATCGAGAACAGCGCTACGGCGATGAACACCATGTACAGCCCACCCTGGATCAGCTGGTTGATTCCCGAATCGAGTAGTTCACGAATGGCATCGAGGTCGCTGGTCTGGCGCGCGATGATACGACCGGAGGTATAGCTCTCGTGGAATTCGAGGCTCAGGCGCTGCGTGTGCAGGAACACTCGTTTACGCAGGTCGATGAGGATCGCCTGGCTGATGCGCGCCGTGAGCACGGTGTACCAGGCGATCAGTACCGCCCCGATCACTCCCGTGAAGAGGTAGGCACCGACGGCAAAGCCGAGCGGCACCCAGTCGTGCTTCACGAGGGCGGGCAGTCCGGTGTCGATTCCGAAGGCGATGAGTGCGGGACCGGCGACCTGCGCGACCGTCGAAATAACCACCACGATGATCGTGACGGTGACCCGCGGCCAGAGCGGGCGCAGCAGTGAATTCAGCAGGCGCAGCGACCGATCCCTGATCTGACGGCTCTCCGCCTTGCTGAAGTCGTTGCGCTCCTCGCCCTCGACACCGGCGATATTAGCGATGCTCATGCGTTGACCTCCTGCGCTTCGCGCTTCTCTTCATCTTCGAGGCTCGAAATGACGAACCGGTAGTGGTCGCTCGAGAGGAGTAGGTCGCTGTGCCGACCGACGGCAGTGATGCGG
>JAYTTG010000225.1:0-1855 GCA_043745175.1 Microbacteriaceae bacterium | reverse complement strand
GCTACGTGTTCCTGGTGGAAGCCGAGGGCGCCCCGGCCGACCAGGTGGCGAAGTGGGGCACCGACGCGCGCAGCTATGAGTCCTACCTCACCGTTGAGGGGATGGCGGCGCTCGCCCTGTTTGTGGACGGCATCAGTGTCGACAAGCACATTCTGCAGGCGACGGACGCCTCGGGCTCAGCGGCCGGCATCGAGCTTGTCATGCGCGCCCACGCGGCCGGGCTCTCGGTCTTCTGCTGGACGCTGCGGGCAGAAAACATGTTCCTGCCGAAGGCGCTGAGGTTCGGAACATCCGCGCGCCGATTCGGCGACTGGATGGCCGAGTTCCTCGAGCTGATGGGCATGGGGGTTGACGGGGTGTTCTCCGACCAGCCCGACCTCGCGATCGAGGCGCGCAGAGTGCTGCTCGACACCGCGGGGGAGACGAACTAGCCTTCCGATATGGAACCTCTCGACTCTGTAGAACGCGCATTGCAGCTCGACGCGGTCCGTCTCCGCGGTCGCCGCAACGGCGGCCTCCTCGTCGGGCTCGGTGCGCTCGCCATCGTCGGATCCTGGTGGCTCGTTCCCTGGTCGATCGTCGCGACCCTGACCGCCGCCGACCCGACGGTCGGCCTGATCAATCTGGTCGTGGGTGTGATCGCTCTCGCCGCGGGGATCACCCTTGTCGTGGTCGGCATTCAGGTGCAGAAGCGAGCAAAGGTGGGCGATGCGCAATCCAACGCCGGGCACGCCAACCGCCTTTTCGATAATCCGGTTGCGGCGACTCCCAACGGGCAGCCGCCACTCAACTGGACCGGTCTCACAGTTCGCTAGCGGCCGCCGACGCGCTCCGTGAGTAACGCCCGAGCGGCGAGTCCGATTACCGCGCTGTAGGTGGGGTAGGCAAACTTCACGTTCGCGAGGGTGGCGACATCGATGCCCGCGGCCATCGCGGTCGTAACCGACTGCACCACCTCGATCGCGTTTTCTCCGACGGCGTGAGCGCCAAGGATCAACTCGCGTCGACGGTCGGCGATGAGCATGAGGAATCCGCGCTCACGATCGTCGATCACGGCCCGGTCGAGGGTGGAGTAATCAACCCGGGCGACAACGCACTGGGGATCACGCTCGCGGGCCTGTGCTTCGGTGAGCCCGACACCGGCATAGTCCGGATCGGTGAAGCCACCGGCGGGCAGCAGGAGATGGGGAGTGCGGCGGTTCGCATCGAGCACTGCGTTCTCTGCGGCCGCCTCTCCTTCGAAGTGCGCGGCCTGCACGAGCATGTCGGTTCCGTTCGCGTCGCCCACGGCGAAGATATGCGGCACGACGGTGCGAAAATACTGATTCACCGGGATCGCTGACCGGGCCGGTGTGATCCCCGCGTTCTCGAGGCCAAGGTCGTCGACATCCGCTGGCCAGCCGGTCGCCATGATCACGGCATCGAAGGAGCCGGATGTCTCGACACCACCCTCCCGCCAGCGAAGCGTGATCGACCCATCGTCGGCCCGCGAGAGGCCGTCGACCCCATCCACGCCGGTGCGCACGGAGACCCCCTGTTGCGCAAAGGCCTCGCTCACCGCCTCACCGATAGCGGCATCCGAGGCCATGAGAGGGCGCGGCGCGACATCCAACACGGTGACTGCGCTACCGAACGAGCTGAACACCGTCACCAGCTGCGCCCCGGTGTTACCGGCGCCGATCACGGCGAGACGGGCGGGCAGCTCCGGCAGGGACAGCACGTCTTCCGGCACCGTCGCGAGCTCGGCTCCGGGGATGGGAAGGCGCCGCGAGTGCCCACCGACGCAGATGATTACCGAGTCGGCGGTCACAACGCGGCCGCTATCGAGCACGAGCGTGTTGGCGTCGGTGAAGCG
>JAYTTG010000224.1:0-6767 GCA_043745175.1 Microbacteriaceae bacterium | reverse complement strand
GCGACGAACTCCGGATGCCCCCTGCCGAATCGCAAACTCACCGTGAATCTCTCCCCGGCCGCGCTACCCAAACACGGGTCCGGTTTCGACCTCGCCATTGCGATGGCGGTGCTCGCGGCGGCGGGCGTCATTTCCCTTGACTCGGTCGCGCGGGTGGTGCACCTGGGCGAGCTTGGCCTCGACGGGCGGCTGCGCCCGATCGCGGGCATCCTGCCGGCGGTGCTCGCGGCCTCGCGAGCAGGAGCCGCGATCGTGATGGTACCGGCCGGAAATGCGGGGGAGGCGAGCCTCGTCCCCGGCATCCGCGTCGTTGCGGTCAGCTCCCTCCGGGATGCAGCGATCTGGCACGGCGGCGAACTCGAGCCGATCGCAGTCGATGCGATCGAGTTGCCGAGGGTCGAGAATCCGGTCGACGATGGGCTTGACCTCTCAGACATCGTGGGCAACGAAGATGCCATCGAGGCACTCACCGTCGCGGCGGCGGGCGGGCACCACGTCTTCCTGCTCGGCCCTCCGGGCGCCGGCAAGACGATGCTCGCTGCCCGACTTCCCGGTCTTCTTCCCGATCTCGGGGCCGAGGATGCGCTGGAGGTGAGCTCGATCCGCTCGCTGTCTGGCCTCCCGGTCGGTGCGAGTCTCGCGGTGCGCCCGCCGCTCGAATCCCCCCATCACACCGCAACGGCGGCATCGCTCGTGGGCGGTGGCAGCGGGGTCATTCGTCCCGGCGCCGCAGCGCGCGCATCGCACGGCGTGTTGTTTCTCGACGAGGCTCCCGAGTTTCAACCGGCGGCGCTTGACGCATTGCGCCAGCCGCTCGAGGCTGGGGTGGTCAGCATCCATCGGGCGAACGCCGTCGCGCATTTCCCCGCGCGTTTTCAACTCATCATGGCCGCCAATCCGTGTCCGTGCGGGCAATACGGCGCGACCGACTCCGATTGCGTGTGCACACCCCATGTGCGCCGCAAGTACCTCGCTCGGTTGTCCGGACCGCTGATGGATCGCATTGACATCCAACTACGGGTCAGTCGGGTCACGGCCGTGCGCCTGAGGCTCGGCGACGAATGTCCAAGTATCACCTCAGCTGCGGCGCGCCAGCGTGTGACGGATGCCCGTCGCATAAGCGCCGAACGCCTTCTGGAGACCCCGTGGCGACTCAATTCGGAGGTGCCAGGTGCCTGGCTTCGCGGCAAAGACCGACGACTATCACCCTCCACGACGGCGTCGATCGACCGCGCCCTGGAACGCGGCGGGCTCACGATGCGCGGGTACGACAGGGTGTTGCGGTTGGGCTGGTCAATCGCGGATCTCGCGGGCGCAGCGACTCCCACCGCAGACCATATCGGTCGCGCGCTTTACCTGAGGAGGGCGCTGTGACCACGACCATCGAGAAGGGAACCACCATGAGCATGTTCGGACTGGACGGCGCCGAGATCACCGGGCTGGTGCGCACGGTCGCGCCGGATCCCGGAAGTATCCCGGAGGTATTCGCTCGTGCGAGCTGGACCGGCATCGCCGAACCCGGCGACCGTGCCGCTGGCGAGCTCGTTGCGACTCTCGGTGCGGCCGGCGCGCTGACTGTGCTGGTGGAATCCTGGTCGGTGAAGCGAATCGCGGATGCGGCATCCGCGGGCGGCTCGGATCTTTCGGCAGCAGACATCGAGTCAGCGCTCGCTCGCTGGAGTCCGCGGCTCAAGTCGGGGGTCGCGCTCGTTGCTCTTCGACAGGCCGTCCGCTTTGCGGTGCGTCTGCTGGTACCGGGGGATCCGGCCTGGCCCGTGGGCGTCGACGACCTCGGTGCCCATGCGCCCATTGCGCTATGGCTTCGCGGAAACGAGTCGACGCTCGCGGCGGCGCAGCACTCGATCGCGTTGGTGGGAGCCCGAGCGGCGACCGGATATGGCGAACACGTGACGATGGAAGCGTCCGCGGGGCTGGTCGATCGCGGGTTCGCAATCATTTCTGGTGCGGCGTACGGCATCGACGGCATGGCACACCGCGCGGCACTGGCCAGCTCGGGGCAGACCGTGGCCATTCTCGCGGGCGGAGTCGATCGGTTCTATCCGAGCGGCCACGATGCGCTGCTGGTTCGCATCGTGGAGTCCGGCGCGGTCCTCTCCGAGCTGCCGTGTGGTTCCCCGCCGACAAAATGGAGATTTCTGCAACGTAACAGACTCATCGCTGCGGCGAGCCAGGCCACCATCGTGCTCGAGGCTGGGTGGCGATCCGGCTCACTCAATACCGCCGGCCACGCCGCGTCGCTCGGACGACCCATCGGTGCGATCCCGGGTCCGGTCACCTCGGCCGCATCCGCGGGCTGCCACCGTCTCATCCGAGAGTTCGCGGCCACCCTCGTTACCTCTGCAGCGGAGATGGCCGAACTCGTTCCCGGCGCCGAAGTCCCCGGCATCCCCGATCCATCGGCGAGCCCCCCGGGCTCGACCTCGGCCCGTGTTCGCCTCATCGACGCGCTCAGCTTGCGGGCTCCGCGTTCGGTAGACGACCTCGCCTCGCGATCGGGAATGTCGATCGCCGAAGTGCAGGCCGAACTCGGGTCCTTGCAGATCGACGGCGGGGCGTCGGAGAGGGACCGAGGATGGATCGCGTGCAGGTCGTAGTCGTCGCCACAGTCCCGCTATTGCGATAGAGGTCACCGCCCTAGGGTGGAGTAGTGACCCAGTTCGGACAATATGCTGCTCCCAGCCATGTGATCGCCCACCTCAGCGACACGCATTTCCTTGCTGCCGATGCGCGCGGCGACGCACGAGCGCTCTACGGGTCCATCGACACCCATCGCAACCTGCGCCGGGCGTTGGAGCAGTTGGAGCGCTCCGAAACGAAACCGGCAGCCATCGTCTTTACCGGTGATCTCACCGACCTCGGCGAACAAGATGCGTATCGCAGCCTCCGTCAGATCGTGGAGCCTGCTGCGGTACGGATGGGCTCCACGGTGATCTGGGTGATGGGCAATCACGACGAGCGGCTACGTTTCGCCACTGATCTCTATGACGAACCCCCCGGAAAGGATTCCTCGTCGCGACCGCAAGACCGCGTGCACGACATCGGTGGGCTCCGCATCATCGCTTTCGACAGCACCGTACCCGGATATCACCACGGTGACGTCACTCCGCAGCAGCTCGACTGGCTCGCGAATGAACTCGACACCCCGGCCATCCACGGCACGCTGCTGGCCTTGCACCACCCGCCAATTCCGACGTCAATCGACCTGATGGCGCTGCTCGAGCTGCGGGGCCAGGCGCGGCTAGCCGAGGTGATCCGGGGAAGCGATGTGCGGAGTATCCTCGCCGGCCACCTGCATTACGCCACCCACAGCACCTTCGCAGGAGTTCCCGTCTCGGTCGCCGCGGCGACCTGCTACACGATGGATCTCAGCGCGCCGGATCACTCCCTGTCAGGTATCGATGGAGGCCAGTCGTTCAATCTTCTTCAGGTCTATGACGATCAGGTCGTGCACTCGGTGGTTCCGACGGGGGACTACCCGGTGGTGAGCGGATTCAGCCCGGGCTTTGTGGAGAAGATGGCCGCGCTGAGCCCGGAACAACGGCTCGACATCTTCTCAAACAAGGCCTCGACCATCACGGCTGCGGATGTCGAGGGTGGCCGCACCTGACCCTTGCACGCGGCACTCCCTCGTCCCCCTTCCGTCCCCTTGGCCGTGCGGCCGTGAGTGACACGTGCGCCTGAATATTCGTGCGCGCGTGTCACTCACGGCCGCACACCTCAAACCCGCGAGCGAGGCATGCCTCCGATGGCGCCGCCGTGCTGCACGATGGAATCGTGCAACTGGAACGCGCTGTCGACGACTTCACGGTGTATCTCACCGCCGAGCGCGGCTTCAGTGCGAACACGGTGCGGTCATATCGCTCGGATCTCGGCCAGCTCAGTTCTTTCGCTCATTCGCGCGGGATCGATGATGCCGATCGCATCTCCCTCGAACTCCTTCGGGACTGGCTCTGGCAGGGCTCCCAAGCGGGACTGGCGCGGTCTACTCTCGCGCGTCGTTCCGCCGCGGTGCGCGGCCTTACTTCGTGGCTCGCGAAGACCGACCAAGCTACCGTCGACGCGGCATCGCGGCTCAAATCCCCACGCGCCGACCACCACCTGCCCCGCGTTCTCACCGCTCTGCAGATGGACATCATGCTCGCGGGACTCGCCGCACGCGCCGCGTCCGATGTTCCGGAGGCGATTCGCGACCTCGCTGTGATCGAGCTTCTCTACGCATCCGCGCTGCGGGTGAGCGAGGTGACCGGACTGGATGTCGCGAGCGTCGACCTCGGGCGACTTACGGTCCGTGTCACCGGTAAAGGATCTAAGGAACGTGTCGTCCCGTTCGGGGTTCCGGCAAAGCGCGCCATCGAGCGCTACCTCGCCGTCGCCCGACCTGGCCTGCTCGGGGATCCGACGGGAGCCCTGTTCCTCTCTGGTCGTGGGGTACGGCTCGGCACCCGCGCGATATACACGCTCGTGTCGACGCTTCTCTCCACCATCCCGGGCAGCGGTCCGTCCGGACCGCACGCCCTGCGGCATACGGCTGCAACGCACCTGCTCGACGGAGGCGCCGACCTTCGCGCGGTACAGGAACTGCTCGGCCACGCCAGCCTCGGGACGACCCAGATCTACACCCACGTCTCGGCAGAACGGCTCAAGGAGAGCTACCGCTCCGCCCACCCGCGCGCCTGAGGAGCGAGCCCGGCAAGAGGGGCCGGTGGTGCCAGCGACTCAGCTGTCGACGACCCCAATGAAGAACCCGCCGATCTCGTCGAACTCCTGACGGAGGAGGCCCGCAGCCGGTTCGGGCAGATCCCAGATGTTGTGGTCGGAGCAGCTGAGGTAGGTGAACTCCGGCCACCACTTCTTCGGGCGCACCGACTCGTTGTGACCGCAGATGTCGCAGCTCAGCGTCACCCAGACGGGCCGCCCCCCTGAGCCGCGATTCGCGCGGGACTGCAGGAGCCAGGGAGGCGGATCCTGCTCGAGCGCGGCGAGGACCTCTTCCGAAACCCAGCCCGGAATATCGTGCCGCTGTGCCATGTCGAGTGGAATGTCGAGGCGCTTGGCGGCATCGCGTCGGCTGATCATTGTTCCAACGATAGTCACCGTTCGAGCGCGTCATGGCAGGAGCGGTAGGGAGCGGGTCGGTAGAAGCACTGAAGGCGGGATTCCGCCGAGGTAGTTGAGTGGCGACACGTACTGTCCGTAGAGCCGCACGCCGAAATGAAGGCAGATTGAGGAGCAATGGCCCGGGAGCACATGGCCGACGGCGTCGCCGCGCCGCACCGTTGTGCCCTGTGGTAAATCGGATTCGACGGGTTCGTAGCTCGAGACCAGGCCATCTGCATGCGCGATGGACAGCACAGGCCGGTCCACCACCACCCCGGCGAAGTAGACGACGCCATCCGCTGGTGCCGTGACTACAGCCTCATCGGTCGAAGAGATGTCGATGCCCCGGTGTCCCGCTCCGTAGGCGCTTTCCGGGGCAATAAACGGACGCTCTATCGAATGAGGAACGGGCACCGGCCAGGCCCAGCTGGTGGTTGTCCCCGCCGCGGCGCGCACTACCGCAGGCACGGGGGAGACCGATGCCGATAGCAGCACACTCAGGATCACCAGGCGACTAAGCCGGGTCGGCCGGGCGGCCGCGGACGGGGACAACACGTGCATAGTTTCCGTCGACGAGGAGCCGGAAGCCTGCGTCATCCGCGAATCTGGGAAGAAATCAGCGCTCGGGGTGGTGGGGAGGATGAGAGCGAACGAACCTCGCCCGGTGTTATCATCAGTACAGCATCTCGCCTCTGGCGGGGTGACTACGCGTGCTCACTGCATCTTCGGATGCGACACACCTCCACCAGTCTCCACCCATTCCGATGGGTCGGGCGGACATGTGCCGGGCACCAGGATTGGCCGTCGACCGGCGGCCATAGCAAACTGAAACAGTGCCAGCGGACGATGTCTGTGCGCACAGAAAAGGAGACGGCTCATGGCCGTTGTCACCATCCGCCAGCTACTCGACAGCGGCGTCCACTTCGGACACCAGACGCGTCGCTGGAACCCAAAGATGAAGCGTTTTATCCTGACCGAGCGTTCGGGCAGCCACATCATCGACCTCCAGCAGTCGCTTCAGTACATCGACAAGACCTACGACTACGTCAAGGAGACTGTCGCTCACGGGGGAACCATCCTGTTCGTCGGTACCAAGAAGCAGGCCCAGGGCTCGATCCAGGAGCAGGCGCAGCGTGTTGGCCAGCCGTTCGTCAACCAGCGTTGGCTCGGAGGCCTTCTCACCAACTTCCAGACGGTCTCCAAGCGTCTGGCCCGCATGAAGGAACTCGAGGAGATCGACTTCGACGACACCACGCGTGGCTATACCAAAAAGGAGCTGCTCATCCAGCGCCGCGAGCTCATCAAACTGCAGCGGTCGCTCGGTGGAATCCGCAACCTCACGAAGACCCCGTCCGCGATTTGGATCGTCGACACCAAAAAAGAGCACCTCGCGATCGACGAGGCGCACAAGCTGGGTATCCCGGTCATCGCGATCCTCGACACCAACTGCGACCCCGACGAGGTCCAGTACCCGATCCCCGGCAACGATGATGCAATCCGTTCCGTCGGCCTGCTCACCCGCATCATTGCGGATGCCGCAGCCGAGGGCCTGATCCAGCGCCACCAGAAGGCCGAAGAGGGCACGGGCAACGTCTCGGCCGTCGAGCCGCTCGCCGAGTGGGAAGCAGAGCTCCTCGGGGCATCCGAGA
>JAYTTG010000223.1:0-1859 GCA_043745175.1 Microbacteriaceae bacterium | reverse complement strand
GGGCTTGAGGATGCCGCCGCAGACCGTGCAATCCGGAGTGACGAAGTCGGCGATCTGGGTGAATTCCACATCTCCGTCTGGACCCAACTCGAAAGAGTTCGGTTCGTCGATCCATTCGTTCGCGCGTGAGATGCGTTCCGAGACATCCGATCGGGCGAAGGTCTGGCCACAGGTGAGACAGCGCACGCGGTCCATGGTGCCGTGCAGGTCGACAACCCGCTGCGAGCCGGCCCGAAGATGGAGCCCATCGACGTTCTGGGTGATGATGCCGTTGACGATTCCGCGAGTTTCGAGGTCGGCGAGAGTGCGATGCCCGTCGTTTGGGGAAGCACCGTCGAAGCGCTTCCAGCCAAGGTGGCTTCCTGCCCAGTAGCGCTTGCGGTACTCGGCATCCTTCAAGAACTGCTGAAAAGTCATGGGGTTCCGCGGGGGAGCGCCGTCCCCGCGGTAGTCGGGGATCCCCGAATCAGTGCTCATCCCCGCGCCCGTGAGCACGGCGACTGTCCGGCCGCGTAGGGCGTCGGCAGCGGAATCCAACTCAGCGGAGGTCGCTACCGGCCAATCGCGAAGTGCCGCACGAGTCACGAGCAACGCCCCTCTCACGATCGACGGCACTGGCAGCACCCCTCCAAGGATAAACAATCGAGTTTTCGGATATGTTTCCGAATGCTGGCAGTGTGAGCCTTCCCCTTTCGAAAACCATCACCACGACGCCGGATGCGGCGGCAGGAGTTTCATGCACATCGTGCGAATCGACGACCTTGAGCATCCCGGCCTTGCCGACTATTCGGGGCTGACCGACGTGGCCCTGCGACGGCGCAGCGAACCGGCTGGCGGGCTCTATATTGCCGAATCGTCGAAGGTGATTTCCCGAGCGATCGCGGCCGGTCACCGGCCTCGATCGATTCTCGTGCAGGAGCAGTGGCTGCCCGAGATGAAAGCGTTGCTCGCGTCGTGTGATGTGCCGATCTACGTGGGTGCACCCGAGTTGCTCGAGAATCTCACCGGATTCAACCTGCATCGGGGCGCCCTCGCGGCGATGCATCGGCCGCCGTTGCCCGCGGTTTCGGAGGTGATCAAGGGGGCGCGCCGCGTGGTCGTGATCGAGGACGTCGTGGACCATACGAATGTCGGCGCAATTTTTCGAGCAGCCGCCGGGCTCGGCGCCGATGCCGTACTCGTGACCCCGCGCTGTGCGGACCCGCTCTACCGACGAAGCGTGCGCGTCAGTATGGGGACGGTACTCCAGGTGCCGTGGACTCGACTTCCCGAGTGGCCAGAGGGCGCCGCAGTGCTCAAGAGCGCTGGCTTCCACCTCGCCGCTCTCGCCCTTGCCGACGACGCCGTAGGACTCGACGTTTTAGCAAAGAATCCGCCGGAGAAACTCGCCCTGCTTCTCGGTGCCGAGGGGGATGGCCTGAGCCGGAATGCCGTTTCCCACGCTGACACGGTCGTCACGATCCCGATGCTTCATGGGGTGGATTCGCTCAACGTCGCCGCGGCGAGCGCCGTCGCTTTGTGGGCGCTACGGGTGCGGTGATCACGGCAATTGGTCCGGCGAAACGTAGCATGTTGCAATGCCGGTGACCGAGGAACCCACTACGCTGCCGGTGCCTGAATGGCGAAGGTACGCGGCCCGTCGGCACCTGATTCGGCGCCGCGTCGTCGTGTCCTCGACGGCGGCAATGGTCATTGCGCTCGGCGTCTACCTGCCGCTGACACTGCTTGGCCCGCTGGCGCCAACGTCGCCCCAGCTCGTGCCATTCACCACTCCTGCCCGCACCGCCGCTCTTGCGATGCTCCCGGGCTATGGTGCTAGCGCGGTGGGCGCGATCGGGTATCCCGAGGCCTTCGCAGCC
>JAYTTG010000222.1:0-6778 GCA_043745175.1 Microbacteriaceae bacterium | reverse complement strand
GCCGAGATGGTGTTCCTCGACACGCTCTGGCCGGACTTCACCCGCGAGCAGCTGTGGGACGCGATCGTGCTCTACGCCCAGCGCACCCGTCGCTTCGGTGGCGCGATCGACGCGCCTTCGGCCTGACCCGCGGGGCCACTCCACCCCGGCGGGGCAATCAGCACGCTGCGAGGGGCCCGGCGAGCCATGCCTCGACCGCCCGCTGGCTCCGCAGCCTCACGACCTGCAGGTGCGGATGTTCCCGAGCGACGATCGGCACGGAGCGGAGATACGACCGCTGGTGTGCAAGGGCCCAGCGGATGATTCCCTCCCGGTTAACCAGGGCGTGCCACAGCCCCGGCTCGGTGTTGCCGTTCCACAGCTCGAGCCTGGTGCGGCTGCGGGTGATCGTTCGGCGCACTACCCGGGAGACGGCGATGGCGGAGGGTAGGTCGAGCCAGACCAGCGTGTCTGCGCGGGCCGAGAGCAGCGGCCGGGCATCCCGGTACTGCCACTCGGTGATCCACGTCGGCTCCCGGGTGAACAGTTCGACGTCGGCAAGGAATTCCGGCCGCGGTGTCCACCCGGCCCCGTGGTACAGGCCATCGATCTCCGTATACGGCAGATCGAGGGCCTCCGAGACCCGGCGGGCGAGGGTCGATTTGCCGACTCCGCTCACGCCGGCGACCACCACCCGAGTCGGCCGGGCGAGAGGATCCCTGAAACACAGCATCCTCTATTCTGCCGGGCGGATGCCCACCCCGCGCGAGTCGGATGCCGCAGAGCCGTAACCGGTGGGAAGTGCACGCTCGCCAGCGAAAGAAACGTGCTCTCCTCGCCAGTCACGGTCACGAGAGGTGAGGACCGGGGGAGTGGCGAGTCGATACTCTGGCCTCATGACCCCCATCGACCCGACACCCATTCGCACCGGCATCATCGGCTACGGGCTCTCCGGCCGCGTCTTCCATTCGCCGTTCATCGCCGCGAACCCCCGCTTTTCGCTCGAGGTCGTCGCCACGAGCCACGCCGGCCGCCAGACGGTGGCCCGGTCTCAGCATCCGACTATCGAAACCGTCAACACTCCCGGCGAACTCATTGAACGCGGGCTAGACCTCGTGGTGCTCGCCTCTCCCGGCCACGCTCACCTCGAGCAGGGACTCGCCGCTTTGGCCGTCGGATCCGCGCTTGTCGTCGACAAGCCGTTTGCCGCATCCGTCGCCGAGGCCGAGCAGCTCATCGCCGCGGCCGAGGCCGCCGGTCAACCGCTGATGGTGTTCCAGAACCGCCGCTGGGACGGCGACTTCCTCACCGTGCAGAAGCTCCTCACCGAGGGCGTGTTCGGCACGGTACACCGCTTCGAATCGACCTTTGAACGGTGGTCCCCCGGACTTCGCGACCGGTGGCAGGACACCACCACAAGCGCGCGAGGGGCGGGCATCACCTTCGACCTCGGCAGTCACCTCATCGACCAGGCGCTGCACCTCTTCGGCCCGGCCACGATCGAGGATGCCGAACTCTCGATCCTGAGAAAGGGTGGCGTCAGCGACGACGAGGCCTTCATCTCCCTGCTGCATGCCTCCGGCACACGCTCCCACCTCACGATCAGCCGCTTCGCGGGGCAGAATGGGCCGCGCTTCCGGGTGCTCGGCGATCGGTCCGCGTTTACGATCTCCGGGCTCGACCCCCAGGAACTCGCCCTCATGGCCGGGGGATCACCGACCGACGAGAGCTTCGGAACCGCGCCGGAAGAAACCTGGGGCACTGTGGGTATCACCGGTTCGGGGGAGTTTCCGCTAACGAAGGTGCCGACTGAGCGCGGGCACTACGCGGGGTTCTATACCGGTGTGGCCGCCACGGTCCGGGACGGAGCAGCGCTGCCGGTCGATCCAGGAGGCGCCCTCAAAACTCTGCGGATCATCGAAGGCGTTCACGGCTTCATCCGCGAGCGCCGGTAGCTAGACGGCAACCAGCCCCCAGTCGTTGCCGTCCAGCCCGTGCAGTACTCGGCTGGTCGCCGCGAGGCTTGGCACCCGCCGGGCCCCTTCGTTGGCTATCAGGTGGATGCTACGAGCACTCGCCGGCGTATGCGCGCGAATCACCGCCCCCGGCGGCACCGCCGCCGCGACCAGGGCGAGACGCGGGAGCATCGCCACACCGAGTCCGCTCGCCACCATGTTGATAACGGCGCTGGCGTTGTCGGTTTCGAAGGCGATGGCAGGGGTGAAGCCGGCGAGCTCACAGACGGCGAGGAGGTGACCGCGACAGCGCGGGCATCCAGCGATCCAGCGTTCGTGAGTGAGTCCGGCGAGATCCACAACCTGCTGGTTCGCCAGCGGATGCCCGGTCGCGAGCACCACAACAGTGTCTTCGGTGAAGAGCGTCTCGGACCCGAGCCCGTTGGCGCTGTCGACGTGTGGGTCAGAGTGGTCGCCGGGGTAGCTGAAGGTGATCGCGAGATCAATGCTGCCCTCCCGGAGCATCGCGACGGCCTCCGGGGGTTGTGCTTCCACATAGTTCACCCGCATTCCGGGATGCTCGAAAGCCATCCCTGCGACCAGGCGAGGCACGATCGTGGAGGAGGCGGTGGGGAAGGCGGCCAGGCGCACTGTTCCCGTACGCAGCCCGGCAAGGTCAGCGAGGTCTCCGGATGCCGCTTCGAGTGCCGATGCGATCGTGAGCGCATGGCGGGCGAGCACGGTACCCGCCTCGGTGAGTCGCACCGAGCGACCTACCCGCGTCACAAGCGGGAGGTTGAGGCGCGCTTCGGCTCGCTGCAGGTGCTGGCTTACTGCGGGCTGGCTGTACCCGAGGAGGCGTGCCGCTCCGGTGATGGTGCCGGTGTCGGCGATGGCACGCACGATTCGAATCGTCTGCAGGTCGAGCTGCGGTTCGAATGAGCTTGTCATAGCACAATATTATTGGTTCTATCAAAAGTATGCTCTTGTCGCATGATTGGCTCCACGTCATGCTGGAGATATGACGACTGTGGCACAGGCAAAACGACCCGCTCTTTCTCCTGAACTCCGGCGGGCCCGTGCGAGCTTCGAGCCATCGAGTGGGTTCCTCGCCGTCGCGTCTATCGGCATTCCGACCCGTGAGACGGTCGCGGCACAGAGAGCGGATCTCGACCTGTGGGCGCGCGCCCGTCGCGATCCGATGGACTACGACGCCATCGTCGAGCGCACCCGGCGCTCTTACGCGAAGTTGGTCGGAGTGAGCCCTGATCGCGTTGCCACCGGATCGCAGACCTCGGTGATCACCAGCCTGGTCGCCGCGGGCGTGCCCAACGGTGCAGAGGTGCTGAGCGTGGACGGCGACTTCTCATCGATTGTGTTCCCGCTGCTGCAGCAGCCGGGTATCCGCGTGCGCACCGTGGCTCTCGCCGACCTCGCTGCTTCCCTCTCCGACGACACCTGGCTCGTCGTGTTCTCCCATATCCAGTCGTCCACCGGAGTCGTCGCGGATGTCCCGGCCATCGTTGCCGCAGCCAAAGCCCACGACGCCTATACATTCTGCGACACCACCCAGTCCGCCGGGGTGCACCCCGTTGACGCCTCCCTGTTCGATGCGACCGTCTGCCACAGCTACAAGTGGCTGTGCTCGCCTCGCGGGGTCGCGTTCCTCACGCTGAGCGAACGTTTCCAGGCGAAACTGAGGCCGGTGCAGGCGGGGTGGTACGCGGGCTCCGACGTCTGGCAGTCCTGCTACGGACCTCGCATGGCCCTCGCCACCGACGCCCGCGCCTTCGATGTCTCGCCGGCCTGGCCGGCCTGGGTCGGTGCCGAGCCAGCCATCCGCATGTTCTCCGAGCTCGACATCACCGAGGTATGGGCCTACACGAGCGGTCTCGGCGATGCGCTCTGCGACGGTCTCGGCATCCCGCGGCAGCACCAGGCGATCGTGACCTGGGCGGATCCGGATGCCTCCGACCTGCACAAACTGATCGCCGCTGGAATCAAGGCCTCCGGTCGCGCCGGTCGCCTGCGGGCCGCGTTCCACCTCTGGAACGATGAGGCGGATGTCGCGGCCGTGATTGCCTCGCTCCGCGACTGATCGCACCCTCGCCCAGTTCGAGCGAGAACAGGTACGAATTCCATTGCGGCTGTCTCGCTCCACCGCCCGAGTCGATCCATCCGGATGGCATTCCCGTTCCGCGCGTCGGCAGCCCAGCGCGTCGAACTCTCAGGATTGACTCGGCTGCACGGTGCCCACCTCGCCAAACCCGCGTGTTAGGGTCAGATTGACTCTTACTAATCGGATAGCGGGGTAGCAATGAACGCCAGGGCGACCCAGCGCGACGCGGCCCTCGTCTCCCTCGCCGTCTCCACCGTGATTTTCGCGCTCAAGGCGGACAGCGCGGGCGAGACGGCGTCACTTCGACTGCCACTGGTGCGCCGTATCCGCGCGCCGTTTGCTGGCCGCTGGGCATTACCTGGTGGACCGATCGACCCGACCGAAGGCCTCGAACGCGCGGCCGGGCGCCATCTGCTCGACACCACGGCGCTCAGTCCCACCTATCTCGAGCAGCTCTATGCCTTCGGCGAGATCGACCGATCACCGGGCGATCGGGTCGTGTCCATCGTCTACTGGGCGCTCGTACGTTCCGAGGAGGCGCAGCTCGCGGCCGTAGGCGAGAACGTGCGCTGGTTCTCGGCTGACGACCTTCCGCCGCTCGCGTTCGACCACAACGCCATCGTCAAATACGCGCTCTGGCGCCTGCGCACCAAGGTTGAATACAGCCGGATCGCACATGCCTTTCTCGGCGAGACCTTCACCCTCGCCGAGTTGCGCGACGTGCATGAAGCCGTGCTGCGGCGGGCCATCGACCCCGCCAACTTCCGGCGCCAGATGGAATCCTCGCCGGCGATCATCGCCACCGGTGAACACCTCGCTGGCGGGCGCCATCGGCCGCCGAAGCTCTATCGCTACAACGGGGCCGCCGAACTCACCGACCGCGGGCCGTTGACGCGTTCTTAGCCGCATCACCGCAATTAACAATTCACAATTAACAATTCACAATTCAAGGAGCCATCGTGTCCTCTGTCGACACCACCATCCAGCTCATCCGCGCCGGAGCGATCGCGGGCACCGTCTGCAGCCCCGACCTCGCTGGCGGTCCGTGGGTGATCGACCGGCAACCCGAGCCGAGCTATGGGCCAGGTTCGTCGATGGGCGACATCATCCCCGTCGGCAGCCCGCGCCAGGGCCAGTTGCCCGAGGAGTACCGCACCGCGTCCAACCAGCAGCTTGCCGCCCGAATCGACGCTGCGAAGCAGACGCTCGGTGACCGCGTTGTCGTGCTCGGGCACTTCTACCAGCGGGATGAGGTGGTGCAGTTCGCCGACTTCGTTGGCGACTCCTTCCAGCTCGCCAACGCCGCCCGCTCCGCCCTGGCCGCCGAGGCGATCGTCTTCTGTGGTGTGCACTTCATGGCCGAGACCGCGGACATCCTCGCCGGCGCCCACCAGTCGGTGATCCTGCCGAACCTCGCCGCGGGCTGCTCGATGGCCGACATGGCCGACATCGACTCGGTCGAAGAATGCTGGGAGCGGCTCGCCGAGCTCTACGGAACGCAAGCGGATGCTTCTGGCCGCGTGCCGGTCATCCCGGTCACCTACATGAACTCCTCCGCCGCCCTCAAAGGATTCTGTGGAGACCACGGCGGCATCGTCTGCACCTCCTCCAACGCCGCGACCGTGCTCGAGTGGGCCTTCGAGCGCGGCCAGCGGGTGCTCTTCTTCCCCGACCAGCACCTGGGTCGTAACACCGCGAAGGCGATGGGTGTACCGCTCGAACGCATGCCGTTGTGGACCCCGCGCAAACCTTTGGGGGGCAACAGCCGCGCCGAGCTGGCGGATGCCCGCGTCATCCTCTGGCATGGCTTCTGCTCGGTACACAAGCGATTCAGCGTCGGCCAGATCGACGCGGCGCGCGCCGAGTTTCCCGGGGTGACCGTTCTCGTGCACCCCGAGTGCCCGATGGAGGTCGTTGACGCCGCGGACGCCGCCGGCTCGACCGACTTCATCGGCAAGGCCATCGCGGCCGCGTCCGAACCGACGACATTTGCGATCGGCACCGAGATCAACATGGTCAACCGGTTGGCAGCGCAGCATCCCCAACACACGATCTTCAGCCTCGACCCGGTTGTCTGCCCGTGTTCGACGATGTACCGGATCCACCCCGGGTACCTGGCCTGGGTGCTCGAGGCACTCGTACGCGGAGAGGTGCTCAACCAGATCACAGTGCCGGAGCGGGTAGCAGTCCCCGCCCGGATCGCCCTCGAGCGGATGCTCGCAGCCCAGCCCGGCGCGCCCGTGGGTCCGGCCGAAGTGATCGGGGACTGACATGGGTAAGCCCCGAGTGATTGTGGTCGGCACCGGAATCGCCGGACTCGTCGCCGCCCTGCGGGCCGCCCGCACGCACACCGTGACCCTCGTGACAAAGGCCGAGCTGGGGGAGAGCAACACCCGGTATGCGCAGGGCGGTATCGCGGCGGTGATGTTCCCGGACGACAGCGTCGGCGCACACATCGACGACACGCTGGCGGCCGGGGCAGGGCTCAACTCGCGGGAGGCGGTCGAGGTCCTCTGCGCCGAGGGGCCCGATCGCATCCGCGACCTGGTGGCCCTTGGGGTGGAGTTCGACCACGAAAACAGCCTGCTCGCCCGCGGACGGGAGGCCGCTCATTCGAGCGCGCGCATCCTGCACGCGGGCGGAGACGCGACCGGCGCCGGCATCGAGGGCGCCCTCGTGCGGGCCGTACGGGCTTCGAGCGTGATCGTCCTCGAATTCACCTTCG
>JAYTTG010000221.1:0-6785 GCA_043745175.1 Microbacteriaceae bacterium | reverse complement strand
TGACCTCCTCAAGCGAGTGGGAGGCGGTTGTCGCGGCCACGGTCGCCGCCTTCGGCACCGTGGACGTGCTCGTGAACAACGCAGGAATCGGCAACATGGCCGCGATCGACAAGTACACCCTCGAGATGTGGAACGCTGTGCTCGCGGTGAACCTCACCGGCACCTTCCTCGGAGTGAAGGCGGTTGTTCCGATAATGAAGGCGGCACAGCACGGGTCGATCATCAATATCTCGTCGGTCGAGGGGCTGCGGGGCAGCGCGGGACTGCACGGCTACGTCGCCTCCAAGTTCGCGGTGCGTGGGCTCACGAAGTCCGTGGCGGTGGAACTGGGGCGTCACAACGTGCGGGTCAATTCCGTGCATCCGGGCTTCATCGTGACACCGATGACGGAGCAGCTCGATTTCGGGAGCCAGCAGGTGCCGCTCGGTCGCCCGGCGCAGCCTGAGGAGGTCTCCTCCCTTGTCGTATTCCTCGCCAGCAAGGAGTCGGCGTACTCGACCGGCGCGGAATTTGTAGTCGACGGGGGGATGACCGCAGCGATTCCGCACTCTTGACCTCTTCAGGGCCTGGCTGGCAACGTCTTCAGGCAGATTGTGATCACTCGCAGGACGACTCCTCCGCGGTGAGTGACGGCGAGCGGGTCGTACCGTGTTGGACCGTGTCGCGGCATTTTCACCCAAGAGACGGAGCTCTTGCGCTCCCTCCCTACCGAGGTTTTAGCCGCGAACGCGAGCTGGCTGGAGCTGGCCACGATCACGTTCAACCTCTCCTGCGTCGCCGGAATGTTCACCGATCTTGATCTTGATACGGCGCGCAGCGCACGGCTCTCCGATCCGCGGCAAACTTATTCAGATCACCCCACAAATATAAATCTCGGCGAGAAAACCGGTGTTGCGCCTTCGCGCCCGCCGGAGGACACAGATCGAACGTAATCGAATCCGCTCCCGGACGCGCACCGGCGGCTGAGGTTTTAGGTTCGAGGTTCGGGGGCCGAGTAGTGCGGAGGTGTGAGAGCCCGGGTTTTGGGTTCGGGTCGGGTGGAACTGTGCCGCATCCTGGTTCTGCAGGACATTGTCCTGAGGATCGCGGGCCGCGTTGTCCTGACAGTTCTGCAGGACACTGTCCTGCAGAACTTGAGTATCCCGAGGGCAAGCCCGACCTCCGTGGAAGACACGTCCGTGGAAGAATCTCCTAGAGAAAACCCCAGTGGGCGCAACAGCTAAACCGTGACCACCGCGGCCACCGCGGGACGCGGGTCGAGGTGGATGCCCGCGATCATGCAGCGCACCGATCCGCCGGCGAGTTCGATGGTGGGGATGTCGAGAGGCAATAGGGTGCACGATTGCTCGATGATCGCGAGCTGGTCGGGCCGGAGGCTGTTGGCCGCTCGGCGCGAGAGGGCGAGGATGTGGCCACCCGGCGCATGCAGTTCGATCGCGTTCCCGGCGAAATCGCACACCTGCTCGAAGTCGAGATCGATGAGGGTGCGACCGTTGGCGGTGAGCCGGTCCACCACCTGGGCGCGGCGCGCGGGCGACTGGATGAGGTTCACACCCACCAGCGCAAAGTCCGTGGCGACCCCCATCATCACGTTCGTGTGATAAATCGGCACGCCGGATGGATCGACAGCATCAAACACCATCGGCTCGTAACCGAAGTTCGTGCAGAACCGCTCGAGCGCGATCGGATCGGCTCGATTCGACCGGGCGACGTAGGCGATTCGCGAGCCGTGATCGAGCACGATCGCGCCGGTTCCCTCGAGAAATACGTCGTCGAGTTCGAGCCCGGAGTAATCGATCACATCCTGCACCCGGTACTCGTTCTTCAGCATCTCGATCACGTCGGATCGTCGCTCCCCGCGTCGATTCACGGCGTACATCGGGTAGATCGCGACGTGCCCGCCCGGGTGGGTTGACACCCAGTTGTTGGGAAACACGCTGTCGGGTCGATCCGGGCTCTCGTCGTCGAAGAGGTGCACGCGAATGCCGGCGACCTGGAGAGCTGCGGCCGCCCGCGTCACCTCTTCGTAGGCCGCAGTAGCGATTCGGGAGGACTCCGTCGTAGCTCCCGTCACCTGGAAGACGTTGTCGTTGGCCGTCAGCGGATTGGGTCGGAAGTGGCGCGGTCGCACGAGCACAACAGCCGAGGGCGCCTGGATCGACACGAACGAGCTCAGCCGCCGACGGGGGAGAGCGCGCCGATCATGCCGAAGAGGTCCTTGGGATTTTCCGGAGCCGCGACGAGGTCGATCTCATCGAAGAAGTCGGTGTCGGCAACGGAATCACGCAGGTAGCGCAGGGCGGAGAAGTCCTCGATGGCGAATCCGACGGAATCGAAGAGCGTGATCTGTTCGGCGGAGATGCGGCCGGGCTCGGTGCCGACGATCACCTTCCAGAGTTCGGTGACGGGGAAGTCGGACGCCATCTGCTGGATCTCGCCTTCGACTCGGGTCTGTGGTGGGTATTCGACGAAAACGGATGCCCGATCGAGGATTGCTGCCTCGAGCTCGGTCTTGCCGGGGCAGTCGCCGCCGATCGCGTTGATGTGAACGCCCGGTGTGACGAGGTCGCTGGTCAGCACCGTCGCAAGGGTCTTGTCGGCGGTGCAGGTGGTGATGATGTCGGCGCCGGTCACGGCATCCGCTGCGCTCGTGGCGACGGTGATATCGAATCCGAGCGGTGCGAGATTGCGCACGAACTTCTCCAGGGCATCGGGATCGGTGTCCCAGATGCGCAGTCGGTCGATGCCGAGCGCAGTCCGGAATCCGAGGGCCTGGAATTCGGCCTGGCTGCCGGCCCCGATCATCGCCATGGTGGTCGAATCCGGGCGGGCGAGCTCCTGGGCAACCATTGCCGAGGTGGCGGCGGTGCGGAAAGCGGTGAGCAGGGTCATTTCGGCCAGGAGCGTGGGGTAGCCGTTGTGCACGTCGGCGAGCACGCCGAAGGCGGTGACTGTTTGGAATCCGCGGGCCGGATTGGAGGGATGACCGTTGACGTACTTGAAGGCGTAGGTATCGAGGTCGCTGATGGGCATCAGCTCGATCACACCGAGGGGGGTGTGGCTGGCGACACGCGCAGTTTTGTCGAAGCTCTCCCAACGACGGAAGTCGTCGCGCAGGTAGCCGATCATGCCGCCGATGACGCTCTCGGCACCGGTGGTGGTTGCCCAGCGCACCATGTTGCGAACATCCACAAACCGCGTCATGGCCGCCTCCACATCGATAGGTCCTCAGCTTAGAGCGCGACGATATGCAAATAGAATGAGCAAATAGCCGACATAATCTGGCATTATCGCGCACTTTGCTCGAGGGTGGCATACATTGTGGTTATGTCCATTCTTGATGACCTTGACCGCAAGCTGCTCTCCGCCCTGCGCGAAGATGGCCGGGCATCCGTTGCCTTCCTCGCGCGCACGCTTGGGGTGGCTCGAGCGACGATCAGCAGCCGCCTGGAAAGGCTCGTGTCATCCGGAACCGTCGTGGGATTCACGGTGCGCGTGCGCGACGAACTGGACCCGCTCACCATCCACGCCATCGCTTTCATCGCGGTCGAGGGGCGCACCACCAATCATGTGATCCGCCAGCTGCGCGGAATGCCGGAGATCAGTGCTCTTCACACCACGAACGGCGGCTGGGACCTCGTAGCCGAGCTGCGCACTGGGACGCTCTCCGACTTCGACCGCACCCTTGGGGAGATCCGCGCGATCGAAGGGATCGTGAACAGCGAGACGAGCCTGCTGCTGAGTTCGGTATTGCGCTAGAAGTTCTCGTCGCGCCAGGCGGGCGTCAGCGGCGTAGTTCGGCTTTGCCCAGCGATGACAGGTGCACCTCGTCCGGTCCGTCGGCGAGACGAAGCGCGCGGGCCCCGGCGAACATTTCGGCGATCGGATCGTCCGCGGTGAGACCACCGCCCCCGTGCAGCTGGATGGCGCGGTCGAGAATCTGTTGCACCGCCCGCGGCACGGCGATCTTGATCGCCTGGATTTCGGTCATCGCACCGGCATTTCCCACGGTGTCCATCAGCCAGGCGGTCTTGAGCACCAGCAGCCTCAGCGATTCGATGGAGATGCGGCTCTCGGCGAGCCATTCACGCACCACGCCCTGTTCGGCCAGCGGCCTCCCGAAGGCGATGCGGTTTTTCGCGCGCTCGCGCATGAGATCCATTGTGCGCTCGGCCATGCCGAGCAGCCTCATGCAGTGGTGGATGCGCCCAGGGCCGAGCCGCGCCTGGGCGATTGCGAAGCCGTCGCCCTCTTCGGCGATAAGGTTGGTCGCGGGCACCCGCACCCCGTCGAAGAGCACCTCGGCATGGCCGCCGTGATCCCGGTCGTCGTAGCCGAACACCGTGAGTGGCCGCACGATAGTGACCCCGGGTGTATCGCGAGGCACCAGGATCATGCTCTGCTGGCGGTGGCGAGGGGCATCCGAATCCGGCGACGCGGTGCGGCCCATCAGGATGAAGATCTCGGCCTCGGGGTTCATGGCCCCGGTCGACCACCACTTGCGACCGGAGATCACGTAGTCATCACCGTCACGGCGGATGCGCGTCGCGATGTTGGTTGCATCGGAGGAGGCAACGTCCGGCTCGGTCATACAGAAGGACGAGCGCATGCGCCCTTCGAGTAGCGGCTCGAGCCAGCGTCGCTTCTGCTCGGTGGTGCCGAACTCGGAGAGCACCTCCATGTTGCCGGTGTCGGGCGCGGCGCAATTGAGTGCGACTGGCGCGAGTTTTGGGCTTCTGCCGGTGAGTTCCGCAACGGCCGCATACTGCAGGTTGGTGAGGCCCTCCGCCGGTAGGAACAGGTTCCAGAGGCCGCGCGATCGAGCCTCGGCCTGCAGCTCTCGCACGATGGGACGCAGGCTCCAATCATCCGGAGTCTCCGCAACCTGGCGCTCGAGCAGTGCCTCAGCCGGGTAGACGCACTCGGTGAGGAAGGCCTGCATCCTCGCGACGATCTCGACGGTGGTGGCATCCGGGGCGAAGTCCATCAGTGGGTCCTCTCGACTAAGAAGCGGAGCCCGGCCTTGGCGAGCGGCGTGACGAGCCCGCCGATCGTGTCGAAGCCGGGGCCGACGGTCTCGCCGGCTTGGAATCGGAAATGGATGCCCTCGAGGATGATCGCGAGCTTGTAGGCCGCAAACGCGCGATACCAGGAGAGCTCGGGCGCGGGCGTCCCGCGGGCGGCGGCGTAGGTATCGAGCAGCTCCGCGAAGCTCGGGTAGCCGGCATCCGGGTCGACGGCGCTCGCGGCGACAGCAGCCGCCTCGGCACTGATGCCGCGGATGTCCCAGTAAAGGCCGAGCAGGCCGAGGTCGGTGAAGGAGTCACCGATCGTGGCCATCTCCCAGTCCAGGATCGCCGCGATGCGCGGCCGACCATCGGCATCCACTCGCACGATGGCGTTGTCGAGGCGGAAGTCTCCGTGCACGAGAGAGGAACTGGCGGTGATGGGTACGCCCTCGCGCAATGCAGCCTGCAGCGCATCGAGCTCCGATAATTCGCGGTTGCGGGACCGGTCATATTGCTCGCCCCAGCGGCGCACCTGGCGTTCGAGATATCCGGCCGCCCTACCGAAGTCCTCGAGCCCGACAGCGGCGGGGTCGAGGGAGTGCAGCTCGGCCAATGTTCCGACGAGGTCGAGGCTCAGCCCACGAAGTTGCGCTCGGCTGAAGGGAATGTTCGCGGCGGGGGAGGAAAGCACCTGGCCGTCGACGAAGCCCATCAGGTAGAACGGAGTGCCAACGCCGGCAGTGCCGTCGGTATCATCCCGGTACAGCACAGCCCCCGGAACCGGCACTGTACTGCCGCCGAGGGCCGAAATCACCCGGAATTCCCTGGCCATGTCGTGCGCACTCGCCAGCACATGCCCGAGCGGCGGCCGACGTAGCACCAGCGGGGCAGGTCCGCCAACCAGGCGGTAGGTAAGGTTGCTGCGTCCGCCGGTGATCAGGCTCGCTTCGAGCGCATTCTTGCCCACGAGCTCGGGATGCTCCGCGCGCAGCCAGGTTTCGAGAGTCGAGGTGGCGAGCCCGCGCGGTTCGCGGCTCATACGGCGATCACCAGGTCGTGCTCGATTGCCCCTCGCAGAGCCTCCGGTATCGGCACCGGACGTCGTGATTTCGGCCCGATGAAGACGTGCACAAACTGGCCTGTAGCCACGAGCGCCCCGTCGCTCTCGCGATAGATGCCGAGCTCCCAGGTCACGCTCGTCGAACCGATCCGACCGGCACGGAGGCCGATCACGAGAGTGTCGGGAAAGGAGACAGATTCCCGGTAGGTGCAGCCAGAGGAGACTACGACGGCGAGCGCATGCTCGCCGCCGGTCTGCAGCCCGGCGACCTCGATCAGCCAACTCGTGATGGTGGTGTCCATCGCGGCATAGTGAATGGTGTTGTTTACGTGCCCGTAGACGTCGTTGTCGTTCCACCGGGTGGCGAAGACGCGGCCGTAGCCGTATCCCGCGGGGACGGCGGGCGTGGTCATCGTCCGGTGAGGAACAGGGCCACGAGCAGGGCGATGTACACCATAATGAAGATCACCGGGGTGACGAAGCGCGGCACCGCGATCCAGCGGCGGGAGGCGATGATACGGCTCGACACCGCCGAGGGCGAGACGATCGTGTCGAGGTCGTCGATCACCGCGAGAGCCTCGCCGGTCACCGAGATCTGTACGAGCGCGCCCAGAATACCGGAGGCGAGGAGGATGCCGGCGGCCCCGAGGCGCACGCTGGCGGGCGCCGTCGTCAGCCCCGCATCGAGCAGGCCGATCGTCACAATCAGCAAAATG
>JAYTTG010000220.1:0-1875 GCA_043745175.1 Microbacteriaceae bacterium | reverse complement strand
CGATGGCGAGCCGGCGCATCGATGACCCGGCTCTAGACTGGGGCGGTGGCGACTCCGATCCCTACCCTGCGCGAGGGTAAGACGACGATTCGCCCTATCCGTCTCAGGGATGCTCGAGTACTCGAGCGCGAGTTGCTTGAAAATCGCGGGTGGTTGCGCAAGTGGGAGGCGACCAATCCGCACGGGGCGATGAGTTTCGATGTGCGCTCGAGCGTCCGAAGTCTCCAAGCTAATTCCCGCGCGGGCTTCGGCCTGCCATTCGCCATCGAATACGACGGTGAGTTCGCGGGCCAGCTCAACGTGTCGGGTATCACCTATGGGTCGCTCTCGTCGGCGACGATCGGCTACTGGGTGTCCGAACGGTTTGCGGGGAAGGGCGTGACGCCGGCGGCGGTCGCGCTCGCCAGCGACTACGCCTTTTTCCAGGTGGGGATGCATCGCATGGAGATCTGCATCCGTCCCGAGAATGCGCCGAGCCTTCGGGTTGTGGAGAAACTGGGGTTCCGCTACGAAGGGCTGCGACGGCGCTACATTCATATCAATGGCGACTGGCGCGACCATTTCTGCTTCGCACTCGTCGCGGAGGAGATCCCGGCCGGTGTTCTGCGACGCTGGCTCGATGGTCGCGTGCCGGTCGGTGCGGGCACGGTGCCCCAGGCCGACTGGGATGCCTCGCTGCAGCGCGGGACACACCCTCGATAATCGGCCGTGAATTGGCCGCGCCCTCGTACCGTAGGGCTATGGGTGCAGCAGGATTCGGATCGAGCGTGATCATTGCTCTGGCCGCTGTGCTCTGGCTCGCCTATCTCGTGCCCACCTGGCTGCGTCGCCGCGAGTACCTCGCGACCGAGCGCAACGCCCTTCGCCTTCAGCAGACCCTCCGCATCATGGCCGAGACTGCCGAGGTGCCGCAAGAGTTCCGCGTCGAGACGAGTGCCCGTAATGCAGCCCAGCTGGAGCGGGTGCTCAAGACTCAGCTTCAGCGCACTGCCGCCATCGCTGAGGCACAGGCTGCCGCGGTCGCCCGTGCCGCCACTCGTCGCCTTGCCGAAACCCAGCCAGCCCTCGCCGCGGATGTCGCGATCACATCGTCCGCATCGCGACGGCTCCGTCGTTCGCGCGCCGTTACCGCGGTAATCCTCTTCGGCGCGCTTACCGGCTCCGGACTCGGGGTCGCGGAGTTCGTCGCCTCCGGTGCCTGGACTCTTCTCGCTGGCGGTTCGGCTGTGACACTCGGCAGCATCGCGATGCTCGGGCAGATGGCATCCGTCGGCCGCGCCCGCGCCGAACTCGCCCACAGCCTGCGTTCCCGGCCCGCGGTCGTTGCCGAAGCTCCGCGGGTGGTTCTCGTTCCCGCGGCACCGCTGCGGGCCACCTGGACGCCGGTTCCGGTGCCGAAACCGCTCTACATGTCACGACCGGCTCCCGAGCGCTCACTCGTCGCGTCTCTCGAGGCCGCCGCGGAGGTGCGCCAGGCCGCCGCGGATGCTGAGCGCCGGCTCCGCGAGGCCCTCGAGGCTCCCGAGGTCACTCCGATCCGACCCGCCGCTGCAGCGCCGAGTCGATTTGCGCGCATGGGTTTCATCGAGGAACAGCCCGAGACCCACACGGACCTCGACGCCGTACTGCGCCGACGTCGCGCCTAGCCTGCGCGTCCAGCCTGCGTCGAAGCCAGCCTCGAAAGTGATAGCGTAGCTACGCAGTACGGGCCCTTGGCGCAGTTGGTAGCGCGCCTCGTTCGCATCGAGGAGGTCAGGAGTTCGAATCTCCTAGGGTCCACCAGCACCGTAGAAACTCCCCGCACCTCGGCATCACCGCCGTTGCCCGCGGGGAGTTTTTCGTGGAGGCCTGGATGAGTCAGGAACCGTAGCGCAG
>JAYTTG010000219.1:0-1880 GCA_043745175.1 Microbacteriaceae bacterium | reverse complement strand
TATGTTCCATCCGTCACGACCTTCTCAGGGGGAGACAATGTCACGCGTACTCGAAGAACGAACCACCGATACTCAGGCGTCGAACCATCGAACGATCGCTCTGAACCGTCGCGTCGCCGTGGGGCTCGGACTCGCTTCGGTGGCCGCTATCCACATCCTCGACCTGCCAGGCAAGTTCGCCGAGACGCCCTACCTCGCAGCGTTCTACGTCGCCCTGATCATCGCCTCCTTCGTGCTGACGGAGCGACTCTTTATCGCAGGCACACGGCGCGACTTTCTCGCCGCGGCCACCCTGTCGGCCGCCGTCATCGCGGGATTCACGATCAACCGCACCGTCGGGATGCCCGGGGCCACCGGTGACATCGGCAACTGGCTTGAGCCGCTCGGGCTGCTGTCCATCGTGGTTGAGGCCTTCGTGCTCTGGCAGTCGATCGCGGCACTCGCCGGGATGCCCCGAAAGGCTCGCTGACCGACATACCGGGCGAGACATCCGTGTCGCAGGCAATCCGTTCTCTGATCGAAAGCTGGCAAGCCTCTGGCAAACTGACCGATCGGACAGGCTCTGACCGATCGGTCAGCTAACTTCGAACGGTGTCTACCTCTTCAGAAGATCTGCGCGCTATCGCGCTGGCCGAATTCGCCGCCGCCGGGTACGCCGGCACGTCGATTCATCGCATCGCCGATATCGCCGGGTTATCCAAATCCAGCGTGCTGTACCACTACTCGTCCAAGGAGACCCTGCTTGAGGCCGCAGTCGCACCGGCCATCGATCGGATGACTCAGATCCTCGAGGCGCTCGAAGTGCGCACGCTCTCTGCCGAGGGACGCCTCGCATTCCTGAGCGAGTTCGTGGACTTCCTCCTCGAGTACCGCCGTGAGGTACACATGTTCATCAACCAAGGGCCATCGCTCGTTGACGTTCCTGTCATCGACAGGGCCAACGAACTTGTGGTCAGGCTCGCCCAATTCTTTGCGGCCAATACCGCTTCGGTGGAGGAAAAGATGCGCTTCGGGATCGCCCTCGGCGGCGCCGCGTACATGCTCTGCACCCAGGACTCACTCGGCTTCGACCACACCCCCGTCGATGAGACCCGGGCGGCTCTCATCACGATCCTCACCGGACTTCTTGCTCCGGTCGGGGGCGCTGCAAACGCAGATCCATCCATCACAGCGAACGGTATCTGATCATGGCCACTCTTCTCTATCGGCTCGGTCGGTTCTCCTACCGAAGAGCGTGGGTCGTCATCGGGGTCTGGCTCGTGCTTGTGATTGGGGTGCTCGGCGCCAGTGCGGCGCTCGGCGGCAAGACCCAGGAATCCTTCGCGATTCCCGGCACCGAGTCGCAGATGGCCCTCGATCGCCTCGACGCGGTCTTCCCCTCCGTCGCGGGGGCAAGCGCCCAGGCAATTGTTGTCGCGCCCGCCGGCGGCGCGATCCGCGATGCAGCCGTGACGGCGGCCATCAAAGAGATGGATGTGAGGATCGCGAAGATCCCTGGCATCGACTCGGTCATCAGTCCGTTCTCGCAGTACGCGGGGAGGGCCATCAGTGACGACGGACGCTACGCCCGCACGCAGATCCAGTTCATCGGAGCCTCGACGGACGTAACGCCGGCCACCATCACGGCGCTCAGGGCCACCGCGTCGATCGCCGAGGATGCCGGACTGACAGTCGCATTCGGCGGTCAGGTCTTTCAAAACAACACCGTCGGGCTTACGATCACCGAAGTGTTCGGGCTTCTCTTCGCCGCCGCGGTGCTCTTCATCACTTTCGGGTCACTCGTGGCCGCCGGTATGCCCCTGCTCAGCGCGATCATCGGCGTCGCCATAGTTGTCGGGGGCATCAGCGCCATTTCCGCCTTCACCACAGTGTCGAGTTCG
>JAYTTG010000218.1:0-1882 GCA_043745175.1 Microbacteriaceae bacterium | reverse complement strand
CCGCGCTACGGCCTCAGCCAACTCGACTACCTCGAATCCGAGGCGATCTTCATCATCCGCGAGGTGGCGGCGGAGAACGAGCATCCCGCGATGCTGTTTTCCGGAGGCAAGGACTCGATCGTCATGCTCCACCTGGCCGTGAAAGCCTTCGCTCCCGGTCCGGTTCCGTTTCCTCTGATGCACGTCGACACCGGACACAACTTCGCCGAGGTGCTGGAGTTTCGTGATCGAAGGGTGGCAGAGCTCGGCATCGGGCTTGTCGTGGGCTCGGTACAGGATGCGATCGACTCTGGACAGGTTCGCGAGGCTCCTGGTGGGTCCCGCAACCGCATCCAGACCCCCGTTCTGCTGCAGACCGCCGAAGCGAACGGGTTCACCGCCCTGATGGGAGGAGCGCGTCGCGATGAGGAAAAGGCGCGCGCGAAGGAGCGGGTGTTCTCGTTCCGGGATGAGTTCGGCCAGTGGGACCCCAAAGATCAGCGCCCCGAGCTGTGGTCGCTTTACAACACTCGGATCAACCAGGGTGAGAGCATCCGGGTGTTCCCCATTTCGAACTGGACAGAGCTAGATATCTGGCAGTACATCGCTCGCGAACGCATCGAAGTCCCCTCCATCTACTATGCGCACGAACGAGATGTTTTCCTCCGCAACTCAATGCTTTTCGCGGTCGACAAGCACCTCCAGCCGCGCGAGGGTGAAGAGGTTTTCACAGCCCGCGTGCGCTACCGCACGGTCGGCGACGCAACACTCACGGCGGCGGTCGAATCCGAGGCCGACACTCCGGAGAAGGTGGCTATCGAGGTCGCTGCCTCGCGGATCACCGAACGTGGAGCGACGCGCGGAGACGACAAGGTCAGCGAGGCGGCGATGGAAGACCGCAAAAAAGAAGGCTACTTCTAATGGACATCCTGCGATTCGCCACAGCCGGATCGGTGGACGACGGCAAGAGCACACTCATCGGCCGACTGCTCTACGACTCCAAGTCGGTGTTTGAGGACCAGCTGGAAGCCGTCGAGCGCACTAGCCGCCAGCGCGGCGACCTGTACACCGACCTCGCACTGCTGACCGACGGGCTGCGTGCGGAACGCGAACAGGGCATCACGATCGATGTCGCCTACCGCTATTTCGCCACGCCGCGACGCAAATTCATCATCGCCGACACGCCGGGCCACACCCAGTACACCCGCAATATGGTGACTGGCGCGTCGACCGCGGACCTGGCGATCGTGCTCGTCGACGCGCGCAAGGGCCTGCTGGAGCAGAGTCGCCGTCATGCCACCATCGTCTCGCTCCTCCGCGTGCCGCACATCGTGCTCGCCGTCAACAAGATGGACCTCGTGGACTGGTCCGAAGACGTCTACGAAGCGATTCGCGGTGAATTCCTGGAGTTCGCAGCGCGTCTCGATTTCAGTGATGTCACGGTGATCCCGATGTCGGCACTCGCAGGCGACAACGTGGTCAGCCGCTCCGAGCATATGCCGTGGTATGAGGGTGCCTCGCTTCTGCACCACCTCGAGCACGTATACATCGCGAGCGACCGCAACCTCACCGATGTGCGTTTTCCGGTACAGTACGTCATCCGGCCACAGAACGGCCGCGGCGACTACCGTGCGTTCGCGGGACAGGTGGTGGGCGGTGTCATGAAGCCGGGCGACGAGGTGATGGTACTCCCGAGCGGGCTTCCCACGCGGATCAGGACCATCGATACAGCGGACGGTGAGGTAGCAGAGGCCTATCCGCCGATGTCGGTGACCGTGCGACTCGAGGACGAGGTGGATGTCTCCCGCGGCGACATGATCTGCCGGCCGCACAATCAGCCCACCGTCACGCAGGACATCGATGCGATGATCTGCTGGATGGATGACATGCCGCTTCGACCCGG
>JAYTTG010000217.1:0-6867 GCA_043745175.1 Microbacteriaceae bacterium | reverse complement strand
GCGGAGGATGTCAGGAGCCTGAGCCTCGAGGACATTCGCGTCGGCGGACCGGAGCGGGTTCGTGACATCATCCTCTCTTGCTCGGGGGCCGTGCCGGTGATCATCAACGCACTCGACGACAGTGACCTCGACGTCGTCACTCTCGGGCTGCTCTCCGCCGAGCAGTCTGGAGCCCGGGTGCTGTGTCGCACCGGCCCCTCGTTCGTGGCATCCCGGCTCGGAATGGCCGGACGCGAGCCGCTCTCCCACGCGGAGATCTTCGCGGACGGGGAAAGGTTGGGTAACGGCCTCGTCGTCGTCGGCTCGCACGTCGAACTCACGTCGAGGCAGGTCACCTGCCTCACTGACCGGCTCCCTGAGATCGCGACTGTAGAGCTTGACGTGCCTCGATTGCTCGACCCGCTCCAGGCCGAAGCCGAGGTGGAGCGCTGCTCGGTCGCGATCACGGCTGCCCTGCGCCGAACGGATGCGCTGCTGATGTCGAGCCGTCACCAGATCACCGGTGACAGCGGGCATTCCAGCCTCGTGATCGCTCAGACCGTGTCCCGGGCACTGGTGGACCTGACCCGACAGACAGTGCAGGATGTGCCGCTGAAATGGGTGCTGGCCAAGGGCGGGATCACTTCGAGCGATATCGCCACCGAAGGTCTCGGCATCCGGCGGGCACTCGTGGCCGGTCAGCTTTTTGATGGAATCGTCTCGGTCTGGCTCAACGACGGAGAAGGGGAACGCGGTCTGGAAGGACTGCCCTATGTCGTCTTCGCCGGGAATGTGGGCGATGAGGGCACGCTCGCCGACGCCGTGTCGATCCTGCGGGGGAGCTCGCCTATACGCGCATAGTCACCCCCCGCATCCGAGAATCCATCACAGTCCTTCACACAAACACACACAGTTCCACCCATCGTTTGCACTGATTACAAAGGAGTAGTAATGCGAAAAGTCCTGTTGGTCACGGCCCTTCTGGCAGTTTCGACCCTCGCCCTTGCCGGATGCAGCACCGCGGCAACCACCGGGGGAACCGCGGCGAAGTCCGATTCCAAGCCCGTATACGTCTTCCTCCCCAAGTCGCTCAACAACCCGTACTGGGTCGATGCGCGGAAGGGAATGGAAGACCAGGCGAAGAAGCTCGGCGTCACCGCGAAGTTCCTCGGCCCGGACACCGATGATGCCGCCGCACAGGTGGCCATCTTCGATTCCATCCTCGCCACCAACCCGGCCGGTATTGCGGTCTCGCCCAACGACCCCGCCAGCGTGATCGACGACATCGCGAAGGCGCGCGCGGCCGGCATCCCAGTCATCGCCTGGGACGGCCCCGTGCCGAACAGCCAGGTGATGGGCTACATCGGCACCGACAACGTGGCTGCCGGAGAGCAGGCGGGAGAAGCCCTCGCCAAGAGCATCAACAAGAAGGGCAAGGTCGCCGTGGTTATCGGCAGCCTGAGCGCAGTCAACCTCAACCAGCGCCTCACCGGTGTCAAGAAGGCTCTGGCCAAGTACCCGGACATCAAGCTCGTCGCCACTGAGGTGTCGGGCGAATCCATCGCCACCGCCCAGTCGGCATCCGAGACAATCCTTCAGGCCAACCCCGACCTCGCCGGCATGGTGGGCATCGGTGGATCTGACCTTCCTGGTATCGCCGGCGCTCTCAAGTCGGGCAACAAGTGCGGCACGGTAAAGGCTGTCGGATTCGACGTCGTACCCCAGGGCATCGACGGTATGAAGGGCAAGTGTGTTGACGCGCTCATCTCCCAGAAGCCGTTCGGCATGACCGCACAGGCCCTGCAGATCCTGGCCGACTTTCACGGCAAGACCTCGAAGCTCAAGGACAACTTCACCGTGGACACCGGAGTCGTCACAGTCACACCGGACACGCTGGACGAGTTCCTGAAGACCGCACACTAGCGCAGACTGGCGGGGCCGATCAAGGTCGGCCCCGCACCCCCTTTCAACAACGAAGTTTTAGGAGTGGCCATGACCGAGCCAGCGCTCATCTCGATGCGCGGTATCGTCAAGCGATATCCAGGCGTGACCGCCCTCCGCGACGTCGACCTTTCCGTGCGACCCGGCGAAGTGATGGCCCTCGTCGGCGAGAATGGTGCAGGCAAGAGCACGCTGCTGAAGGTTCTCGCCGGCGCGGCCCGCGCCGATGAGGGCACCATCGAGGTCTCCGGAGTGACGCGTGACATCCAGGCGCCACGCGACTCCCAGGCGTGCGGCATAGCCGTCATCTACCAGGAGCTGAACCTCGCCAACGACCTCAGCGTGGCAGAGAACATCTATGTCGGTCGAGAGATCAAGAACCGTTTCGGACTCGTGGACTTCCGGGCGATGGAGCGTGGCGCTGCCGCCCTGTTGAACAGCCTCGGCGTCGCCATCTCACCTAAGCAACTCGTGGGCGATCTGAACATCGCGCTGCGCCAGATGGTCGAGATCGCCAAGGCGCTCCTGGTGGACGCACGGATCGTCGTCATGGATGAGCCCACCTCCTCCCTCACAGAGGAAGAGGTCGAGACCCTGCTAGAACTGGTTCGAAAGCTGAGGTCCAATGGGGTCAGCGTCATCTACGTTTCGCATCGCATGCGAGAGATCTACGAGATCGCGGACCGGATCACCGTCATGCGTGACGGAGCCGTCGTCGGAGTGTGCGAAGCGAGCAACACCACTCCCAACGACGTCGTGCAGATGATGGTCGGGCGTGAGCTCGTCGACCTCTACGGCGTTCGGTCCGCGCCACTGGACGAGGGTGCCCCCCCCGCGCTCGAGGTGAAGCGCCTCAGTTCCGGCGACCTGTTACACGATGTGAGCTTCGCCGTCCGCCCGGGCGAGATCCTGGTGCTTGCTGGGCTCATCGGGGCGGGTCGCAGCGATGTCGCCCTCACGATATTCGGAGCTGCGAAACGGAGCGGCGGCGAGATCTTGGTATCCCAGAAGCCGCTGGCCCTTCGCACTCCGATCGAGGCCATGAATGCGGGAATCGGTTTCGTGCCTGAGGATCGCAAACACCAGGGACTCTTTCTCGGGCTTCCCGTTCGGGAGAACATTTCGTCGGCATGCCTTTCCGCTATCAGCCGCATGTCGATCGTGTCGCGGCGCCGCGACCGGGATCTTGCGACCCATCACTCGAGCAAACTCGGGCTCCGGCTGTCGGCTATCGACGTCGCAGCCGGCACGCTGAGTGGGGGAAACCAGCAAAAGGTCGTGCTGGCTCGCTGGCTCGCGCGCAAGCCGCGCATCCTGATCCTCGACGAACCGACGCGGGGCGTCGACATCGGCGCGAAGGCAGAGATCTACCACTTGATCCGCACCGTCGCGGCAGAGGGCGTTGCGGTGCTCGTGATCTCCTCGGAGCTCACCGAAGTGCTCGGCATTGCCGACCGTATCGTCGTCATGCGCGAGGGATACGGGGTTGGGGAATTGAACGCCGCAGACGCGACCGAGAAGCGCGTGATGGCGATGGCAACAGGAGTCGAAGGAGACCTTTCATGACTATCAATGGAGTTACCGTGAGTCAGGGCGAGTCCGTGCCTGGCATTGGGGCGTCGGCGTCGGAACGGATGACCTCGGGCCAGAGGTTTCGACTTGGATTTCAAAAAATCGTGAGGGCGCGAGAAGCGACCCTCGCCGGCGTGGTTGTGCTCCTCGTCGTCTACCTCTCATTTGCGTCGCCCTACTTCCTTACGGCGGGTAACCTCACTGTGGTCGGGCGGCAGATCGCGCTCGCTCTGATCATCAGTGTGGGAATGACCTTCGTCATCCTCATCGGCGGCATCGACCTGTCCGTCGGATCGACCGTCGCCTTGGTGAGCGTGCTCACTGGTGAGTTCATGGTCACCATCGGAATACCGCCGGTGCTCGCCGTATTCTTCGCGCTGGTGGGAGGTGGCATCGTCGGACTGGTCAATGGAATCATCAATGCCTACGTGGGCATACCCTCATTCGTCGTGACGCTCGGGATGCTCGCGGTTGCCCGCGGGCTCAGCCTCGGCATCACCAGCGGCTCCACGATCAGTGGTTTCCCGCCGGAATTCCTGAACCTCGGCCAGGGTGCGGCCCTCGGCATTCCCATTCCCGTGTGGGTCGCAGTGGTGATCGCGGTCGTTGCGCACCTCGTGCTCACGCGCACAACCTTTGGGCGCCACATCTACTTCGTCGGCTCCAATGAGGAGGCGGCCACGCTCTCCGGTATCCGCGTGCGCCGGGTCAAGATCGCGGTCTTCGTGATCTCGGCCTCGCTCGCCTCGGTGTCGGGAATCCTCGAGACCGCTCGGCTCAGCGTCGGGCAGCCTGCAGCAGGGAACGGCTATGAGCTTCTTGCGATCGGTGCCGCCGTCATCGGAGGAGCCAGTCTTTTCGGCGGAGTTGGTGGGATTCTCGGCACCGCTCTCGGAACATCGCTCCTGCTGCTCATCCAGAACGCGCTGATCCTTCTCGGCATCTCGGCCTACTGGCAGCAGGTGTTCAGCGGCGTGATCATCGTCGCCGCGGTCGCTCTCAATATGTGGCGCCGTAAGCGCAACTAGCCCGCAGCCCTCCCTCAAGAAAAAAGGATGTAAACATGAAGGTAGTCATCACCGGCGCACACGGCAAGGTCGGGCGCGCCGCCACCCAGGCACTCCTTGACGCAGGTCACGACGTGCTCGCCACCGATCTCTCACGCCCCGGATTCGAGCGGCGTCAGGAGGGCTCCGCGCGCTACATGATGGCTGACCTCACCGATGCGGGCGAGGCCTTCGCGGTCGTTCGTGGCGCCGACGCGGTCGTGCATGTCGCCGCCATCCCGGAGCCGACCGGCAACCCGGCACATGTGGTCTTCCGCACCAACCTGATGGCGACATTCAACGTGCTTGAGGCGGCGGTGCGCTTCGGAGTGAAGCGGTTCGTGAATATCTCAAGCGAGACCGTGCCCGGGTTCTTCTTCCCGGAGCGTCCCTTCCTTCCGGACTACGCGCCGGTGGATGAACTGCACCCGGCCCACCCGCAGGATCCCTACGCCCTCACCAAGCACTTCGGAGAGCAGCTGATGAACGCGGCGGTCGAACGCAGCGACATCCGCGCCATCTCGATCCGCCCGAGCTGGGTGCAGAACGAGGGCAATTACGAGCAGAACCTCGGCCCGCAGGTTCGCGATGCCTCGGTGCTCAGCCCCAACCTGTGGAGCTATATCGACGCCTACGACCTCGCTGATGCCATCGTGCTCGCCACCGAGTCGGAGCTTCCGGGACACGAGGTGTTCTACATCGCGTCGCCCGACAACGTGGGCGGCCACGACTTCGCTGCGGTGCTTCACCAGTACTACGGCGATAAAATCGAACTGCGTGAACTCGACCGGGTTGACGCCTCCGGCATCTCCAGCGCGAGAGCGCAGCGGATGCTCGGCTGGACCCCCAAGCGTTCCTGGCGTGACTACCTCGACGCCGACGGTCGGGCCATCGCCAAATGAAGCGCACCAGCGGGATCATCAATCCGCAGCTGTCGCGAGTGATCGCTGAATGCGGCCATACCGATGCGATAGTCGTCGCCGATGCCGGTTTGCCGATCCCGCTGGGAGTCGAACGCATCGACCTCGCGTACCGGGCGGGCTCGCCAGCATTCCTCGACATCCTCGATTCGGTGCTCGCGGAGTTCATCGTCGAGCGGGCGGTGATCTCCGGCGAGATGGAGACGGAGAGCCCGGGGATGCTCGCTGCGGTGAAGGAACGCCTCGAGCAGTTCGGAGTCTCGGTCGAGGCGGTACCTCACGTCGAGTTCAAGGCTCTCACCCGGGACGCCCGCGCGATCGTGCGCAGCGGCGAGTACACGCCGTACTCGAATGTGATGCTCTTCTCCGGCGCGCCCTTCTAACGGATGCACCGCGGTGGCGGCTCGCGTCGGTGTGGCTCTTCGGGGTACAGATCGCGCCAGCCGCCACCCTGGTCCGCTGTGGTGGCGGTGCTCCGCCGCGCGCGCTGCCCGGAGCGACTCTGCCCAGCGGATGACTGTGCGTCCGACATGTGATCGCGCGCCGGAATGCACATCGTCATGCGCGAGCGCAGACGATCACCGTCGGGGCATCCGCCGGGGAACGGCAGCGACACAGGTCAACGCGGTTCGATCAGCCGTTCGAGAGCCGGAAGTGCCGCCTCGATCGAGGCGACCTCGTCGGCCGAGAGCGGCTCGAGCAGTTCCGCGACCATCTGTTGGCGCACCCGCCGAGCCACCTGCACGGCTTCGAGTCCGGCATCCGTCACCTGGATTAGCGAGGCGCGACCGTCTGCCGGATCGGGAGTGCGCGAGACGAGGAGTTTACTCTCGAGCTCCGCGACGAGCCGGGTGATGCTGGGGGCGGACACGAGCTCGGCCTGCGCCAGGTCGGCGAGGCGCAACGGTCCGTGTTTGGCCACGGACACGAGCGTCGACAGCAGACTGTGGCTGAGCCCGCCACGCGCCGACCGGAGACGACGCGTGAGCTGTCCGATCACGAACGCGAGACGGCCTGCGGAATCGGTGAGGAGTCGATCGATGGTGCCACTCCCTTCCGTATCCGGCCAGCGACTAACGATCTAGACGTTGCTCATCGTAGCGGCGGCCTCCTGCGGGACCTCCTCACGAACCGGCTCCTCCTCGACGTGGATGTACTTGCCTCCGGCCGTGAGGGACGCGATCGCACCGATCACCGACATTGCCGCCGCCGCGATGAAGACGATCACGAGGCCGGCATGGAATGGTTCGGCGATCAGCTGCGGGAAGAAGGTCTTGCCGGTAAGAGCTGCCGCGTTCGACGACGACAGCGACTTCAGCACGCCGGTCGGCCCGAGAATGGACTCGATCGGGTTGTAGCCGAGGAAGGCCGCGAACAGACTGCCCACCGGAGGAGTCGCCGCGACCTGG
>JAYTTG010000216.1:0-1888 GCA_043745175.1 Microbacteriaceae bacterium | reverse complement strand
AGGCGAGCCATCCGACCGCCTTCTTGAGCTTCGGATTGGTGAGGGCGATCATCTTTGCGTCGAGGCCGAGGCCGGCCATCACCACGAAGGTGTGCTGTTCTCTGCTGCCATCGGCGCGCTCGATTTCGGCGATACCGAGGTCGATCCGGTGATCGGAGCCGGTGAAGGCCGTGCGGATGGAACCGATCGGGTCGGTGAGGGGGAGTTCGAGATTGCGCGCGAGCAGATTGCCCGTGCCGGACGGGATCAGTGCGATCGGCACACCTGACTCGCGTAGCGCCTCCGCCACGGCGCGGACGGTGCCGTCGCCGCCGGCCGCGATCACGACAGCCGCTCCCTGCTCGACCGCCGTCCTTGTAACGCTCTGCCCGGCATCCTCTATCGAGGTGGAGTGCCATTGGGTCGGCCCCCATCCGGCGGCAGCCTCCGCCTCGGCGACCCGGGCTTCGAGCCTGGCTAGGTCGACCTTGATGGGGTTGTACACGACGGCGGCGTGGCGGTCTTTGGACTGTGGCGTGGCTGACACGTGGATAACGGTACGGCATTGCTGAATAGACTGAACGAGTGATTGATCCGCAGCTTCTCCGTGACAATCCCGAAATTTTCAAGGCATCGCAGCGCGCGCGAGGTGAGTCCGACGGATTCGTCGACGTGGCGGTCGACGCCGATCTGAAACGCCGGTCCGCGATCTCCGAGTCAGAGAGCCTGCGGGCGGCGCAGAAGGCCCTCGGCAGGCAGGTCGCGCAGTCCACGGGGGAAGCGAAGGTCCGCCTGCTCAGTGAGGCCCAGGGTCTCGCCGCCCGGGTAAAGGAACTCGCCAAGATGGCAGTCGATGCCGAGGCGGATTTCACTCGCTCCGTGCAAAGTATCGCCAACCCCATCATCGACGGCGTTCCGGCCGGCGGCGAAGAGAACTTCGCCACGCTTCGGGAGGTCGGCGACAAGCCCCTCTTCGACTTCGAACCGCGCGATCATCTCGAGCTCGGTGAGAAACTGCGAGCCATCGACATGACCCGCGGCGCAAAAGTCTCGGGTAGTCGGTTTTACTTCCTGCGCGGAATCGGTGCCCGGCTCGAGATCGCGCTGATGAACATGGCCCTCGACAAGGCACTCTCCGAAGGCTTCGAGCCGCTCATCACTCCCACGCTCGTGCGCCCCGAGATCATGGACGGCACCGGTTTCCTCGGAGCCCACTCCGACGAGATTTACTACCTGCCCGCCGACGACCTCTACCTCACCGGCACGAGCGAAGTCGCGCTCGCCGGGTTCCACTCGGACGAAATCCTCGACCTCTCGGCTGGCCCGCTGCGCTACGCCGGGTGGTCGACATGCTATCGCCGAGAGGCTGGATCCGGTGGAAAAGACACCCGCGGCATCCTGCGTGTGCACCAATTCAACAAGCTCGAGATGTTCAGTTATGTGCTGCCGGAGAACGCCGAGGCCGAGCATGATCGTCTCGTCGGTTTTCAGGAATCGATGCTGCAGGCCTGTGGCCTCAGCTATCGCGTGATCGATGTCGCCGCCGGGGATCTCGGATCGAGCGCGGCACGCAAGTTCGACATCGAGGCGTGGGTGCCCACACAGGGCGAATACCGCGAGCTCACGTCGACGAGCAACTGTACGACCTACCAGGCTCGGCGGCTCGACATCCGATATCGCCTCGAATCGGGCAAGACGACACCGGTCGCGACCCTCAACGGCACGCTCGCGACGACGCGCTGGCTGGTCGCGGTTCTCGAAACGCACCAGCAGGCGGATGGCTCGGTGCGGGTGCCGCCGAAGTTGCAGCCATATCTCGGCGGCCTGGAAGTAATGGAGCCGGTCGCGTGATCGATCCCTGGTTGGTCGCGCTCGACATCGACGGAACGTTGATGCACGAAGACGGGGT
>JAYTTG010000215.1:0-1896 GCA_043745175.1 Microbacteriaceae bacterium | reverse complement strand
CCGAGCATCATGCGCCGCTCATCGCGGTCGGCGAGCTGCTCGTGATGTAAGACGATGGTCGTGCCGTGCTCGCCGTCGCGAACGGAGAGCTCCAGCGTGGTGTCGCGGGGCCAGTCATCCGGTCTCCAGGTCAGCTTCAGATGCGAGGGAGAGCGGTACGCGAGCACCGAGCCTGAGACGCCGTCGCTCGTCGCGTAGGCAGCGCCCGTCTCGAGAACGAGGTCGCCCTGGCCGAGCCACAGCGAGACACCGTCGCCGACGAGGTAGGCCCAGACGAGGTTGCGCGGGGCGTTCACGGTCTCGCGCACACGGACATCCCAGCCGTCGTCTTTCTTCGGCTTGCCGCTGGCTGCTGACGATTCACTCACGAGACAACTCTCTCGTACTGTTCAGTGGGTCAACGACGAGCCCTACTCGGTGACCTGCACCTCTTTCCAGAAAGCCACATAGTCAGAGAAGTCCTTGCCGGTGCGGGCGAAGGCGGTTTCGTAGGGGTGCGGGTAGCTCCAGGCGCGGTCCTGCAGCAGCGCGTCGCCGTTCTTCACCGAGAAGTACTGGCATTCGCCCTTCCACGGGCAGGTGTACGGCGTCGCGCTGTCGACGAGGAACTCCTTCTTGACGCTCGCCGGCGGGAAGTACCAGTTGCCCTCGATCTTGATCAGGTCGTCGGTCGGGGCTTCGGCGATGACGGTGCCGTCGAGTACTGCCTTCATTGTGTCCTCCAGAGGTTTGTGATTCTGCCGATGTCAACGCTGCGCGCGGGAGGCGAATTCCCTAAAGAACCTCGATTTCGCCGGTTGCGTCCAGTTGGATGGCGAGGTCGACCTCCGCCCTCCGCCCGTTCTCCGCAAGCTCCCGTCCGCTCGCCGAGGCACCGATCAGGTGACCGGTCGCATTCTTCAGACCCATGAAGGCAGCGGATGCCGCCGCCGCCTCCGGTGAGCAATAGTCGATTCCCACGTCGGCGAGCGCATCGATCACCGCGCCGGCCGCGAGCAGGTCCTCAACGGCGAAGCGGATGCTGCCGTCCTCCCTGATGTCGCCGGCCGCGACCACCGCGATCGTGAAGCGGTCGCCCTTGTCGCCCTGCTTGGCGAGTGCCCAGTCGGCGATGGCGCGGCGGTTGCGGAGGGAACCGGCAATGGTGGTGCCCGCGACGCGCTTGTTTTGGGTGGCGGGCCCCGGCGGGGTGGCTGACTGTTGCGGGGTGGCCGGCGTGCCGAGCACATCGACCCAGACCACGACATCCGCCCCTTCGCCGATCGCGTCCGCGCCGGGCCGACCCCAGTCGAAGCGCACCTGGTATTGGGTTTGGCCGTGAGTCACCCGTTGAGGGTAGCGGTCCCCTCCGCGATTGTTCCACTTTGGGACGGGTGGTCGGGGGCGCCGACGAACAATCGTCCCGAGAGCGAACAATTGCGGGGGCGGGTTAGGTCACCGGGAGCACACTGGGAGGATGAGAGTGCTACTGAAGTTCGAGTTGCCGTGCACGCCGAATGCCGCGTGGCGCGCCATCCGAAGTCCGTCCGTGTTCCGCGCGGTGTCGGCCCCTTTCACGACGTTCACCTCCGTCGACCCGGCGGGCTTCCCGGAGCTCTGGCCGGCCGGCGAACATCGGGTGGACGCGAAAGCCTTCGGCGCACTTCCGATCGGAGAGCAGGCGATCGCGATCTCGTTCCCGGAGCGCGACGACGACGTGCGCACCGTCATCGACAGCGGCCGGGGTCTCAGCGGACTTCTCACCGCCGTCACGACCTGGCATCACACGATGGCGATCTCCCCCATCGGTGTCGGACGCACCCTCTACCGGGACGAACTGCGCTTCACGGCCGGGGCACTCACCCTGCCGCTCTGGCTGATGTACTGGGGTTTTTGGCAGTGGCGCGGCCTGCGCAT
>JAYTTG010000214.1:0-6954 GCA_043745175.1 Microbacteriaceae bacterium | reverse complement strand
AACCACACCCGCATGTGGTTTGCGAGCATCTGGATCTTCACGCTCGGCCTGCCGTGGCAACTCGGCGCGGACTTCTTCTACCGCCACCTTCTTGATGGGGATGCCGCCTCCAACACGCTTTCCTGGCGGTGGGTTGCCGGGCTCCAGACCGCCGGAAAGACATATCTTGCGACGGCATCGAACATTTCTCGTTACACCGAGGGCCGGTTCTCGCCATCAGGACTCGCCACGTCGGCACGAGCGCTCGTCGAGGAGCCACTGCCGTCGCGGGCACCGATTGCTCCCGCGGAATCCACCCCATTAGGCGCCCGGATGGGGCTGTTGCTGCACGAAGAGGATCTGGAAGCGGCGAGCCTGCGCGGAGAGTATTCCTGGTTCGATTCGGACAGCCGACTCGTCGCAATCGCCGGATCCGCCGACTCAGACGAGCGCTCGCCCTCCGGCGCCTCGGATGCAGTGCGTCGATTCACGGCATCAGCCCTCGATGACGCTGCTACGCGGGCGGTGGACGCTCTCGGGCGACCGGCCAGAGTGCTGCCCGACGCGCTCCCCTCTACTGTTCTGCAGTGGGCGGAATCCGAACGTCTCGATGCGGTGGTTGTGCCGTACGCACCGGTAGGCCCGGTGCAGGAACGGATGCTGACGCTCGGTGCCGTTCTCGCGTCGGGGGTAGTGACGCTCACGACCGTCAGGCGGCGCTGGGACACGCTCGCGTGGCCACACGCCGCGCGGGGGTTCTTCCCTTTCCGCGAGCGCATTCCTGAACTGCTGCGCCAGCAGGGCTTGTAAACCCGGAATAACGACACAGGGCGACAGGATCGGCCGAGTCGAGCATCCGCTGGACACATCACGCGTCACAATGTCCAGCGCGTCGGTAACTGCTTACTATTCGGCTTAGGGAAATCGCAAAGCGCAACAACCCGCACCTCGGAGGTTAACGGGGCGCCGGCGGTGTTCAGTCAACACTGCAATGTATTTCACAACCCCGCGCCCACATTGGACCCGCACGCGGAGAGCATCATGGTCACCTCTAGTCGTCGAGGAAACGCCCCGTCCCCAATGTTTTCAGGGGATTTCGGCTACTTCCGCATAACCCCGAGGGAACGGACTTCGACTACCGATCACCAGGGCGGGATCGCACACCGTCTCACTTCTGGTGCTCCGTGTCGACCGCTGGCACCTGCGGGATCAAGGCAAGCAGTAGGTCCGCCGCAGCCTCCGTTCCGTTGGCACTGCGTGTCACTGCTCCCAGGCGCGTGGCTTCGCGGCGGAAGGAGTCGTCGGAAAGCATCCGTTGAACAGCTGCGCGGATCTCGTGTTGGGGAGACCGTGCAGGAATCGTCAGTCCTGCACCCGATCGCTGGATGGCCCGCCCGATGATGGGCTGGTCGAATGCCATATTAATCGGCAGGATTAGCAGCGGCACGTTGTGTGCGAGAGCCAGCATTGTCGTCGAGTGTCCGCCGTGCCCAATGACCAGTGACACGTCTGCCATGATCTCCGCATGGGGAACGTATTCGTGTGCTTCGGCATTTGCTGGAAGGCGTATTGATCCGGGGTCTATCGAGGGACCTGTGGTGCTGATGACCCTTACCGGTAAGTCGGCGAGCGCATCCAGGATGTCTTGGAGCACCGCAGTCTGCTTGGGCAGGTAGGTCGTGCTCAGGCTTACTAGGATCAACTTCTCCGCCGGCTGCGGGCGTGTCAGGGAGGTCACTGCGGGTATTGCGGGTCCGGTGTAGTGAAGGTTTGACGGCGATCCGGGGCCGGAAACCCGGTCGAGATCTTTCAAAGTTGCGGCAATGACGAGGCTGGAGCCGGCCCAGAGCTGCCTGGGATTCAGCCCCCTCAATCGGGCGATTGCGCCCGGGGCGCCACGAGACATCTTGGTCTCGATGGCCTCGAATAGGGAATGCACCAGTACCGCGTGACGAAGGCCAGCTTTTGCGGCCACGTCCAGGGCTCCGAAGAGCAGGCAATCGATGATGACGATGTCGGCCGTTACGTCTGCCACCTCGGCGAGCAGGTCCCGGCCCAGGGTGCGACCCGTCAGCAGCTGAAGGAACCCCACTGCATTCTTGATGGCCCCGCGCCTGCCGGTTGCCGTCCAGGAACCTGGCCTCGTGTAGGCGCTGAATTCGAAGCCGCCGTGCTCGAGCAATTCGCGCTGCTGCGCCTGCCCCAGGAAACGCACGCGGTGCCCTCTGTGCTGCAGTTCCCTAGCGATCTCAATTGCCGGTGGGACGTTGCCCCCGCCATCCCAGGTGACAAACAGGACTTCTGACATTTCAGTTCTTTTCTGAGGTTGAGGCAAGGATCGCATCGACGAGGCATCGCATGCTGCGTTCAGTCCGCTCACGGGGCAGCCCAGCGTCACGTCGCAGCAGTTTCCAGGCATAGACATCGGTGGCTATGACTAAGAGGTCGATAGTCATGGCGTGCTTCTCTGCGTCGAGTCGAGACAATTGTGGCTCGAAGACGGTCTGCACCCACCGGCGGTGAAGCGCCTTACCGGGAACGGTGATGGTTCGGATGCGCTCATTTGATGCTTCCTGTCCGAGCAGAGCGAGCACCCAATCGCCTCTGGTCTCGTAGTGATCGACGATTACTCGTAGCGCCGCGGGAACATCGCCGACGGGTGCCGTGCGTTCGGCGACCACCTCTGTATTCGCGAACGCCATGACCTCATCGAAGAGTTTGTCTCGACTTCCGAAACGGCGAAGGATCGTCTGCACAGTGACTGCTGCTCGAGCTGCGACGTCCGCAAGCACGATTTCTACGGTCAGCTTTTCTGTCGCGAGTTCCAGCACAGCCCGGAGTATCCGATCGTGCGTGTGAGCAGCTGCGATCGCTCGGTTAGTCATCGAGTAGGGGCGTTCGGAAACCATTCGACTAGACTCGACCGCCTGTAGCCGATGCGATGCCGACGGCTCGATCCTGCGAATCGCTCCCACTCCTCGGAGAAGCGCCATGGGCAGAGGTGCTTGCTTCCGAATGGATGGTTTTCTCACCGGGCGCGGAGAAGGCTGCGCGCCGGGCGACCGTCGCTGAATCAGCTGGTGGTTGTGACCCGATTGGATCGCTGTTCGTACCACTAGCGCGGCCGTACCCGGGGACCATCAAGCTGGCGACTCCCGCTGCGAGCAGGTGTCGGGAGGAATATCTCATGATGATCTCTGCAGTACTGGTAGGAGGATCGCTCGGTCGCATGACCAATCCAGACAGTCCGAGGGATCGACTAAATTTCGTATTAACTATAGTTAACATCGAAAAGGATCTGAGGTCAATAGTGACCTTCTGCGGCACCTGGCCGCCGCCTCAGTCCCGCTCGGGCCAGTGCCCACCTTTCACACACCGGAGGAACGTTCTGATCCGCCGACGGCACCAAGCTCGAGCGCAGTCATCCGTGTATAACTGGGCGTTCACAATAAAAGGAACTCACCTGGTATTTCTTGTGAAATCTAGGTTTGCCCGCTTTTCTATTGCCCGCATTGGGAAAGTTTCGGGTCGAAAATCGATGCCAAAACCGACTCCGGGCACGTCGTGGGCCAGCGTTTCTCTGGGTTCTTGCCATTGGCGTTGTTGACCTACTGGCCCTGGTGGTCAATTGGTCCACGTGTGGATCACCAAGGTGCTCAACGCACGGCTGATCGTTACTGCTCTGTCCCTGTATGAGGAACCTTCACCGAGCAGTCAAGCTAGAGCTGCCATCCCAGGATCAGGGTTTGGCCGGCCCAATCGACGGTGTCGTGCTCCCCAAGCAGGGAGAAGCTCGTGGCTCGGCAGAGGCCCGAATATTGGCGTAGGCCAAGTTGTCGGAAGCGGGCCCCACGGCTGAGCCGACATTAACATGCACCCGCCGGCACGCAAGCCAGCGGCAATCTGGTCGATCAGCACGCGACCCATACCGCCGCTCCGCGGGGTGGCATCGAAGGCAATGAGACGAAGTTCGGCAGGCTCGCGCAGATGCCGACGGGCCAGCGAGACGCCGACTGTCTGCGCGGAGCAGACCGCGACTGTGCTCCTGAACCCGACATCTCCTCCTGCCTCTGAATAATTTGCGCAGCGGCCTCGCACTGGACCCTGCGGGCGAACGACTACGTTCTCGCCTAGACGAGAAGGTCGTACGGGTGCACTGGGTCAATGGTGAGGGGCTGCGGCTAGAGGCCTCGGGGTGGGCTCTCGCATTTCAAGACGCTCCGTGGGTTGAGCTTGAGCGACGGGGTTGATTGTGCAGCCGGAAGAACTCGGGCACGGTCGTGTCGAGGGCGTGGCCATGGGTCGGCTGCGAGCGATGCGCCCTTCCCGTCTTTGCTCAGTGGACGAACCAGTCGCCGTTATTGCGGATGCGCCCACCGGAACGCGCTAGCAACGAGCGAAAGGAGGAGCGGAGCGTGCGGGCACTTCGCCCCGCTCATCGACGTCATGCCTTCTTCAGCGGATCGTTACCCCAGTTCATCAACGAGTATTGCCCGCGTGAGTGCTCGACATCGGACGCGGTGAGATCGGCTTTCTTCGTACCGAGAATCGTCACGATTCGGCGCCCGGACCGATGCCCGACGGATTCCCCACTGCCATCGATTAGTCATTGCGGTACTGATGCACGGCAACAAGGGGTTGACGACGCCTCATGCATAATGTTTGCCCTCCCGAAAAGGGTCGAGGCACTCGGCCCGGACAAGCCCGCGCGGAGCATCCGGGATGACATCGAATCGCGGGCTTTCCTCGGTGCTCGCACAGTGAACTCCCCCTGAATTCGCGTGCGATTGTTTCGCAAATCCATCGATGCCGATCTATGCTTTGGGTATTGTCGAGATCGGGGAGTCCAATGAGTGAAAAGCCCACTGTCCTGTTCGTGTGTATCCATAACGCGGGCCGCTCACAAATGGCTGCCGGCTATCTGCGGAAACTTTCCGGCGATGCCGTCGAAGTGCACTCCGGGGGGTCCGAGCCCGGCGACCAGATCAACCCGATGGCGATCCAGGCGATGGCCGAAGAGGGCATCGATATCTCGCAGGCGGTGCCCCAACTCATGACGACCGAGCAGGTCAAGGACTCCGACGTGGTCATCACCATGGGGTGTGGCGACGTGTGTCCGATCTTCCCGGGCAAACGGTATGAGGACTGGGAGCTGACAGACCCGAAGGGAAAGTCGATCGATGAGGTGCGTCCGATCCGCGACGACATCAAGGCCCGTGTTGAGGCCCTGCTAGCCGAATTGCTTCCCACCACACTCTGACTGGCAGGATCATCAGTGACTCCAAGGGCCGACGAGGGGCGCCATCGACCGCTCTGTGCCCGAAGTGCTGTTCGTCCGCGAGCACAGCGGATGAATCCCACCGTGGTTTTGGCGATGACCGAGATCGGGTGGGACCTGGGTGACGCGTTTGCCAAGCTCCGCACCGACGACCTCGTGCAGGCCGCCGATGTCGTCATCGCTATCGGCGACGACCCTACGCTTGAGCACGCGATGTTCCCCACGTGCTTCGCCGAGAGCGTCACCCTCATTCACCGCAGGGGTTGATTACGCAGCTCGAGGATCGCTTCGTCTCGAATCCCCAGGTCGTGCCGAGAGGGAGCGGTGAAATCCTGAGGGCAACGGGGGATGAGTCGGTGACTGGACTTTCTCTTCGCACCACGATCACCGGAACGGAGTCCACTCTGGATACGACCGGCTTGACCGTGCTGATTTTGGTGTTCGTGCCGCTCTCTGGCGCCCACTTCAACCCCGTGGTGATCTTCTCGCTCGTGCGCACGGGGCGAGCGGCTCTCTCATCCCCGGCGGGCGCGGCGTACATTTGCGCGTCCCACTTCTTTTTTCGACAAGCTTCGCGAACCTGGCAATCACCATCGGTCGGATGTTCACCGACACATTCGCGGGCATCGCACTCGGCTGGGCGTGCGTGCTGCTGCTCCCCCCCCCCCGACCGAGCCAGAGAGGTGTAGGGCCGCGGGCCGTTAGAGGAGAAGGTCTTGTTGGTCTGCATGGACAACGTCGGCAAGACCGAGCAACCGGGGGCCCAAACACAAAGAGCGACTTGTCAATCACATTTCGGCGCGCATCGACCATCTCGTGAAGCGATCACTCAGATGGCCGACAACGCACTCGCCCTAGGCCAGTTGATGTGCTCCGGCGGTCAGCGCGGCCAACTTGGCCACGCCAATGGGCTCTTCGGCGAGAAGCGGAACGATGGCTACCCGCGCGCTGAGCCCGCGCACTCGATCGATCTGCTCGACTTCATTGGCGGCTCGCTTACGGAGAAAAGGTGATTGTGGATGCGCGGCGGCGATCGAGTTGTTCACCACCCACGCCCACGGGTGAATTCCCGCCCGCTCCAGATCCTGCTGCAGTCCTTCAGCTTCGAGGACCGGTGTCGTCTCGGCCAATGTGACGAGGATGACCCTGGTCTGCTCAGGGTCCCGGAGTCGCATGAGCGGAGTGGTGAACGACATGGTGTCGCCGATCTGGCGGGCAATCTCTCGATGAAATGAACCGGTGGCATCCAGTAGCAGAAGGGTGTGGCCGGTGGGTGCGGTGTCGACCACCACGAATTGGTGACGCGATTCGTGAACAGCACGGGAGAACTGTCGGAAGACCGCGACCTCTTCGGTGCACGGGGACAGGAGATCTTCGGCGAGGGCGGCCCTGCCGCTATCGTCGAGATCTTTGCCCTTCGTAGCAATAACGTGGTCACGGTATTGCCGCGTTGCCTCCTCGGGGTCGATGCGGGAGACGGTGAGGCCGGGCACGCTACCGTGCAGTGTTTCGGTGAGATGGGCCGCGGGGTCGGTGGTCGTGAGGTGTACCTTGTGCCCACGTTTGGCCAGGGCGACCGCGACAGCTGCGGCGATGGTGGTCTTGCCGACACCGCCCTTGCCCATGCACAGGATGAGGCCGTGGTCACCCTTACCGAGCTCATCGACGAGTGTCTCGAGCGGCGCGTCGGCGATCTC